>CAMWIR010000036.1 GCA_947174365.1 uncultured Ruminococcus sp.
ATAACACAGGGCAGATCACC
This sequence comes from uncultured Ruminococcus sp., assembly GCA_947174365.1. GTDB lineage: Bacteria > Bacillota > Clostridia > Oscillospirales > Ruminococcaceae > Huintestinicola. The sequence continues at coordinate 21 of CAMWIR010000036.1, forward strand.
CCCCGCAATATAGGAAATCCCCTCGGAATTAAGGGAATCTACCGGAGACGACGAGGATGTCATGGCCCGCACTCCCGCAGATGCCGCCCCGTAAACCATATTTATAGCTGCGATCTCGCTTTCCGCTTGCAGGAAAACGCCGCCGCTCTTAGCCATTCGTTTGGACATATATGCGGCGATCTCCGTCTGAGGGGTAATAGGGTATCCGAAATAGCATTTGCACCCTGCCCTCACCGCAGCCTCCGCCAAGGCTTCATTGCCTTTCATCAATTTCTTTTCCGACATTTTTTATGTACACGCTCCTTTTTAGAGGTTAGAGATTAGAGGTAAGAGATTAGAAAATCCGGTCTTACCCGAAATTTGAATTTAGATTTATGACCCACGAGTGGGCGTAGCAGCACGCTGTCTGCTTATTTTTCTACAGTAATGGCACAGTCGGGACATACCGTGTAGCATATTCCGCAGCCAATGCACTTTTCCTCATCGGAACATTCCGCCGTGCTGTAGCCCTTAGAGCTGCGCACATCCTTGCGTATCGCAATGATCTTTTTTGGACAGGCTTCCACACAAAGCTTGCAGCCCTTGCACCGCTCCCTGTCCACAGTCATTTTTGCCATTTATATTGCACATCCTTTCATTTATAAATATTCTCATTCCCAAATATTTTTAATAAGTATATCAACCGGGAAAATTTTTTCACCATCAATACCGCTTTTAATAAGCTCCTCGCAGGCTGACAGCCTTGTTACTGCAGTAAGCTTTACCGGGATCCCGGAGATTCGGGATAACTCCTTTGTTTTCTCCACTCCCCTTAAAATGACCTCCTTGTTGGTTTCATAGGATAAATTTGTGGTATTTGCAAGTCCCGTGATCTTAAGGCGGCAGGCAGCCTCTATCTCCCGCAAATTTTCCAAAGCTTCCGCAGGACTGTCCGTCAGCCCCCTGCAAAAATTCACCGTACAGAGAATATCCGTTTCCTCCAAATGCTCTTTTATAAATTCCGCAAATTTCCCCAAGGCGTAAGCCCCTGCATCATCGCCCCCCATATCTATCACCAGATAACCGCCGTCCTCATAGATACCAGAAATATCATAATCCAGAATAGGCGTGTCCAGATTTGTTCCCGCATACATAGGGGAAAGCAGCTTCACTCCCTTTTTCTCAAAAATCGCCTTTAGATCGGAGGTACGGTAATATGGGTTTACAATGTCCATATCCACAACAGTAACAATTGCTGAAGTATCAGCAGCTGTTGAATGAGCAGCCGACGTTTCGGCAATCTTCAATGCAATGTTTGCCGCCAGCGTGCTCTTGCCGCTGCCGTAATGCCCCGTAATTATTGTAATTTTCCTGAAATTTTCCGTCCCCATAAGTTAACCCTCAGCTTCAACAGAAATAATATAATAGTAAACCTTCTGCCCGCCGTTTATAAAGTTCACATCAATTCCCCCCAGCTTGCTTTTCATTATCCGCTCCAATTCCATTGCCTTTTCCTCGGAAATATCCTCGCCGTAAAGCACAGTAATGTAGGAGGAAGCCCCTTTTTGATTTTTCATAAGCTTTCTTGTTAGCTTGTATGCCGCCCGTGTAACGTCCCTGTCGATAAACGACAGCCTTCCGTTTTCCAAAGCAAGAATATCCCCTGTCCTTATTTCATGACCGGAAAAGCTGCTGTCACGGGCAGCAAATGTAACAAGCCCCGACTGCACCCTTTCCGCAGCCAGTGTCATATTCATTCGGTTGGAATCAAAATCACTGTCCGGGTCAAAGCTCAGCATGGCAGACATACCTTGAGGAATAGAGGTAGTCCGCAGCACGCAGATAGTCCTCTCCGACAGCTTCATAGCCGTTTCCGCCGCCATAATAATGTTTTTGTTGTTGGGCAGTACAAATACAATCTCAGCAGGAACCGAATAAGCCGCCCGCAGAATATCGTCTGCCGAAGGATTCATAGTCTGCCCGCCCTTTACAATGCAGTCGACCCCTAAGTCCTTGAACATCGCTTCAATTCCCGAACCGCTTGCCACGCTCACAAAGCCGAAACGCTTTTCGGGAGGCGCAGGCACAGGCTTTTCATTCAGCTTCTTTGCCTCAGCCGCTTTCTTTTCCCGCTGCAAGCGCATATTGTCCACCTTCATATTTGAAAGTGCACCATATGTCAGCCCCTTTTCCATAGCAAGTCCGGGATTGTCCGTGTGTACATGTACCTTTATAATGTCCTCATCGTCCACCACAACAACACAGTCCCCAATGCTCTCCAGATACTTGCGAAGCAGGGCGGGGTCTTTTTCGGGCGCTCCTTTGTTCACACCCTCGGGAATATTCACTATAAATTCCGTGCAGTATCCAAAGGTTATCTCTGCGTCCTCATCGTCCTCTACAGTGAACACAGCTCCGTCGGAAATAACCTTCGGAGTACTTGGAACAGTTCTCGGCTCGCCTCTGAATGCGTGAAGCATTTCCTCAAATATTATCACAAGTCCCTTGCCGCCAGCGTCTACAACTCCCGCTTTTTTCAGAATGGGCAGCTGCTCCGGGGTTTTGGCAAGTGCTGCTTTTGCCGCAGTGCAAACATCAGACCATTGAGCTACAGGGTCGTTGGTTACAAAAGAAGATTGCCGAGCCTTTTCCGCACCAAGTCTTGCCACCGTAAGAATAGTACCCTCGGCAGGCTTCATAACTGCCTTGTAAGCCGCCTCAACACCTATCTCCAATGCTGCTGCCATATCCTCGCAGCCTGCCTTCTCCTTGTCCTTAAGTCCTTTTGAGAAGCCTCTGAACAGCAGGGAGGTGATAACACCCGAGTTGCCCCTTGCGCCCCGCAGCATGGCGGAAGCAGCCCTTGCGGCAACCTCACCCACTCCAGCGTTGTCATCCATGCTTTTCAGTTCATTCATGGCATTGGTAAGAGTCAGTGACATATTAGTTCCCGTGTCCCCGTCAGGCACAGGGTAAACGTTTAGCTCGTCCACCTGTTTTTTCATATCAGTTAATGCCAGCGAAGCTGAAATTATAGCCTCTTTTAACATTTTGCCGCTGATCAAAATATAAATCATCCCCTTATGGAAGCTGGAAAACAAGAGGCAGGAAGCAAAAAATTTTTTAAGCCGCCTCAAAGCATTTTTTCCTTTTTTAGCGTCAAATTCCGAACCGAAATTTCAATCAAATTATATTATACCACACATATGTGTGTAAATTCTACAGATAATAATGAATAATTATGAACGAAATCATAAAATAATGTCAATTTTTTGTGATATACAAGTTTTCCGCGGAAAACATGATAGCGCACTAATCATGCCGCTTCATGATAAGTCTGCCAAAATAGCTTTCCTCATACCCTTGAGCGGAAAAATTGTTTATCTCGTCAAAATCCTCCATTGATTCACAAATGAAATAATCCGGAGGACCAACAGAAAATGTCAGGGCAAGTTGCCGAATATATTCTGTCGCAGGGGTCACAGCGCCTATGATAAAAGCAATCACCGCCGCCGTAAACCACGGTGTTTTAAGCACTATATCCTCCAGCCTTTTGATCGTTCCTCTTTTCGGTATTTTTGCCGTAAATGTTCTTATAAACTCCATAGCGATATATATGATAAAAGGTATCGAGACCCGCATGGAAAAATCATAATCCTTGCCCATCTGAATAAGCGGGATTATCGCCAGTACAACTGTGTAAACGATAAATTCGGCAGTGACTTTCTTTTTTTTCTTTCCAAGTTTGATAAGAAGCAATAAAACTCCCGCCTCCATCATGAAAAAAACTAAATATATTACGATAAAATCAAGTATATGCTTGGTGTTTCCCTTCGCAAATGCATATGTCAGTTCATCATGCAGCCGTAACCCTGTTTTTAGCTTTACACCGTTATAATAAGCATTGCCCGCAACTATACTGTTTGCCGAGTAGTACAGCGCATATGGGATACCGACAGCGGTAAAAACCAAAATGTTCTGGAGTGAGGCCGTGTTTTTCAGAAATTTTCCGAATCTTTTCCTGCCTATTTCTCTTTTTCCCATAAATACAGCCTTTATTAAGCAAATTGCAACGAGTCCTATAAAAGGGAAGGGCGCAAAAGGCAGCGCCAGCATACCCAGCAGTGCGTAATTTTTGGTGCTTCGCTCATTTAAAATACATATTGTCGCCAGCCATGCCGCCACAGATTGATTGTAAGCCCAAAAAAGGCAAGTGCTTACAGAACTGAACTGGAAATAGCTTCCCCACCATTCAATGTTGTTTCCCAAGAAGCTGACCGGTATAAACCATTTTCCTGCCGTGTCCAGCCCGCTGAAAAAGATAAATACCACCGCTGCCACAATAAAATGTGCATTTTTTTTCCTTTGGGTAATAACAGCTGTCAGCAAAAGCGTCAGAAAGCAGCCGAATGATGTATAGATCAGAAGTGCAATATTTCCCGCAAAATAACCGGCATAAACCGATCCCGAAATAAGGTAAACTGCCTTGCCGACCGCCGCAGGTGCCATCCAGTGTGCTATGTAGTAGCAGAGCATACTGTTGTCCTTATAAATTACAGGCCAAGGTTTTTTTATCAGATCATGAAATGTAGCGTTACGCCATAAGTTATCCAAAGTTTGATGAATAAATGCTCCCTGTCCTGCCCAAATGCACCACAGCAGGGAGATGGCAGCAATAATTACCAGAGTTTTTCGGGGAATGAGAATATGGCTTTTTTTGCCGTCCGAGTAGGATGAATTTTTATGCATAAAAAAGATTCCCCCAATCAGCAGCAGAGAAAAGATCAATGCCCATGAAGCTTTCAGCCATCCCCAAAAGAATATTATTATAGGCAGTGTCATATAGCACACTGCGGCAAACCGCAGATGATTGTATAGAATTTTCATATAAAAAACCTTTCATAAAAAATATTTCTAAAAGCTCGAAAATAAAAAAAGTGCCGCAAAGTGCCGCATTCTGGTGGGGATCAGTATTATCGACATTTCCCAATCTTTTTCAGGTAATTTACGTTTTTAGGTCAACGGTGTATTTTTTCCATATCGGCAGTGTGCGGAAAAACATATGCAGTTTACTGCAAAAAGTCAGAGAACGACGTTATTATAAGATGTTTTTAATAACCTATGCAGGTAAAAATCTCCCTGATCGACAGCTTCTTGATTTAATGTAAATGTCATTGCCGGCGAATGCAGGTCAGCTTTTATTTCTGCTGAAAAATTGGCAGGATCATTTCATTCCCTGCCTCAGAATGTTAAAAAGTTCGTTTGATAAAATTACTGTATTAAAAAATTTACCGTGCCGCCAAATGTAAATTGCCCCGATTTAACGCAGCGAATGGGTTCAGCAACACTTTGCGGAAGTTTTTCCTGCCTACGATCCTATTGTTTCCGACATTATAAAGTCGCCGCCTAAAAGCGTTCTCCTCAATGCAGATAGGGGAGAACGCCTTTTGGATATTATACGGTTTGCGTACTGTTTTTCCGAAACCGTTGCAGCGAACGCCATCCAAGATGTTTTTTAAGTCCTCATAGCTCCGTCAACGCTGAGTATCTCGCCCGTCACATAGCTTGCCATGTCGCTGGCAAGGAACAGGAAAGCGTTGGCAACATCATCGGGTTCGCCCACTCTGCGCAGAGGGATAGCGTTGATAAGGGGCTGTATCATCTGCTCGGGAAGAGCTGCTACCATGTCGGTCTTGGTGATACCGGGCGCAACAGCGTTGACCCTTATCCCCGAGGGACCCAGCTCTCTTGCAAGGCTCCATGTAAGTCCGTTTACAGCGCACTTGCTGGTAGGATAAGCCACACCGCCCGGCTGACCGCAAATGCTCACCATTGAGCTGGTGTTGATGATAACGCCGCCGTTACCTTGCTCTCTCATTATCTTCACTGCAGGCATTACAGCGTTGAATATGGCGGTAACATTAAGATCCATTACCTTGCCGAACAGCTCAGCGGTATAGTTTTCCACCTTGGTGCTGTCGGAAATTCCCGCATTGTTCACCAGGATATCCAGCCTGCCGAATTTCTCTTTGGCGGCGTTAATGGCAGCCTCTACCGCAGCAGGGTCATTAAGATTGGGATAATCGCCCTCGACCTTCCAAGCGGAGTTTTCCGCACGCAGTTCACTTAAAGCCTTGTCCACCGTTTCCGCCCTTGAACCGAAAAGCATTACCTTAGCGCCGTTTTCCAGGAACTTCTTTACCACCGCAAAGCCGATACCTCTCGTGCCGCCCGTAACAACAGCTACCTTGCCTTTTAACATTTCCATGATTTTACCTCCCAAAAAAATTTATATTATAATTATAACATAATCGGAAATTTTTTACAATACCCTTTTTAAATTTTATTGATAGAATATTATCACATAAAAAATTAATTTTTATAGGGTCAAACTCAAAAATATCTCTGTTAATTAGCTTTTGCACAATGTACTTTATGAAACTACTTTACAAAATCTTTATCATATATTTCTCCCGTTTCCAAGCTGAACCAATATCTTACACCGTTGAAATCATTAACGGAATATGAATTTGCTTTCTCATGAAAATGCAATCCTACAAACCTGTTACCTTTTTGAAAATTATAAACCGGAGGGGTGACCTCCCACAATGTGAAAAATCTTTCATCATAACATTCCATTTTATTATTGCCGTCGCTATCCACAGCAGTTATTACAACTAATCTGTTCCCTGAGATCAAATGATATTCAAAATTATTTTCTGCAATAAAATTATTAAAAATATCCATAACAACCAATTCCTATTTTAAAAGCTCATCATTTTCATTAATAAATATTTCCATTTCGTCCATAAAAGCATTATACGCATTTTCATCCGAACCGCACTTTTCTATCAACTCATTATACCACGGACTGTTGATCTTATATTTTTCACACAGACGGTCAAGGAAAGCATTTAAAAGCAGATCGTCTGCCTCAATGCTGCGTTTTTTTGGCACATCATCCATCATATCCCAACTCAAAACCAAGCTTTAAAGCCGCTAAATTGCTCATGCTTTTTTATTTATGTACATACCCGGTCTCTTTTTTAATTATTAAAAATCTCAAACATAATCTCTGATTTATGTGTGCCATAATTTTCCTCCCAATAAAAATATGTTTATTCCAAATGCACAGATTGATAATTCCTCATTGAAAATTCATTAATGCAGAACTCATTATCTTATGAATGCCTATTTTGTGGGAAGCTGTTATATAAAAATTTCGTGAACATTGTTCTTTTATAATAAAATTATATCACAAGTTTACGAATCTGTCAATTACAAGTGTGGGAAGTTTGCAATGCTTAAATAAAGCTGAGCGTGTCCGAAAAATTTGAACGCGATTTTTGACGCAGATATTATCTGACAGAAATTGAAAAAATTTCCCGAAACCTGTTGACAAATCCAAATTTATATGATATACTGAAATTTAGTTAATAGTGTTAAATAAATTTTTCCGATACCAAAGAGGTGATGACAGTGAATAGTGAAAATTCATCCGTCGGCAGACTTATGGAAGTGCTCAGAAGAGTGTATTACCTTAAAACTCCCAGCCGTCTGGAGTATTTTTTAAGGGGGGAGAACAAGGCACTGTCATACATATGCCAGCAATGTCCCGTAACAGCGGGGGACATTTCCGCCGCTCTTGATATGACAGCTCCCAGAGTGGCAGTCATACTCCGTTCGCTGGAAAAAAAGGGCTACATCCTGCGCAAAAGCGGCGACAGTGACAAGCGTACCGTCATAGTCACAGCAACACCCGAGGGGAACGAGTTTGTTAAGAGAGGATCAGACGAGCTTCGCCAAAGCCTTGCAGAGCTTACCGATATAATGGGCGGCGAAAGATCGGAACAGCTTATAACCGCTCTCGGCTTTTACGCCGACGCTGCCGAGATAATGGACTCACGGCTTTAGACAAAATATGTATATAATTTCGCAGCAGGACAATGCTGCGTATATACAAACCGCTGCTGCAAAATATGCGGTTTATGACTATTTTGCTATAGCGGTTTGTATAATAAATTCGGGAGGTAATTTTTATGGATATGCACAGCTTTTATATGGGAGATGTTTTTGATGCCTATAAATTTTTCGGGGCGCATACCGACAGCACCGGTACAGTCTTCCGCACCTTTGCTCCAAGCGCTGCAAGAGTAACAATAATAGGGGAGTGGACAAACTGGCAGGAGGAGGAAATGACCAAAAGCGGTCAGATATTTATCTATTCATCCCCCAATGCCGTAAAAGGACAAATGTACAAATATGTCATCTATTCCCGCAGCGGCAGAGTGGAGCACTGCGACCCTTACGGCTTTGCCATGGAGCTTCGCCCCGCCTTTGCCTCCATAATCACTAATCTGCTGGAATACCGATTTACCGATGAAAAGTGGATGAATAGCCGAACCAAAAATTACAACGAGCCTATGAATATTTACGAGGTTCATTTAGGCTCGTGGCTTGCAAATCCCGACAACGAAAACGGCTGGTATACATATTCGGAAATTGCGGATAAGCTTATAAAATATGTCCGTGACCACGGGTATACCCACATTGAATTCATGCCTCTTTCGGAGTACCCTGCGGACTGCTCCTGGGGCTACCAGACCACGGGATTTTTCGCCCCCACAGCCCGCTACGGCACGCCCCGTGACCTTATGGAGCTTGTGGATAAATGTCACAATAACAATATCGGCGTCATTATGGATTTTGTGCCCGTTCACTTTGCCATAGACGGCTATGCTCTGGCGAATTACGACGGCACGCCTCTTTATGAATACCCTTCAGGAGATGTTACCGTCAGCGAATGGGGCAGCTGCAATTTTATCCATTCCCGCAGGGAGGTCTGCTGCTTTTTGCAGTCTGCCGCCAACTACTGGCTCACAGAGTATCATTTTGACGGTCTGCGAATGGACGCTATAAGCCGGGCTATCTACTGGAGCGGTGACCCTGCAAGGGGAGTGAATGGCTGTACGGTTGATTTTCTCAAGAAAATGAACGAGGGTCTGCACAGACTGCACCCTACTGCCATGCTTATAGCCGAGGATTCCACTTCGTTCCCCAAAATAACCGCTCCCGTGGAATACAGCGGGCTTGGTTTTGACTATAAATGGGACTTGGGCTGGATGAATGACACCCTTGATTATTTCCGCACTCCTCCCGAGGAACGGAAAAATTTCCATGGAAAGATCACCTTTTCCATGTATTATTTCTATAATGAGCTTTACCTGCTGCCCATATCCCATGATGAAAACGTTCACGGCAAAGCAACGGTCATTCAAAAAATGTGGGGAGATTATGAGGTGAAATTCCCACAGGCAAGAGCGTTTTATATGTATATGTACACTCACCCGGGCAAGAAGCTGAATTTCATGGGCGGCGAGTTTGCCCAATTCAGGGAATGGGACGAAACCAGGGAGCAGGACTGGGATCTGCTTAAATATCCTCTACACGATTCATTCCGCAGGTATATCACCGACCTGTCAAAGCTTTATTTGAAGCGTCCCTCTCTGCATAATGCCGAGTACAATCCCGACTGCTTCGGGTGGATCCTTCCCGACGAGCGGGAAACCTCCACATTCGTCTATAAACGTGCAGCCGAGGGGGAAACTACCGTAATTTTCCTTAATCTTTCCGACAAGCCTCAAAGGGTGAAGATTCCCGAGGAAAATTTCACCGAACTTCGTGAGCTGATAAATTCCGACAGCCTTATTTACAGCGGTGAGACCGAGGTCAGAAAGGTGGTTAAGGCGGAACATGAGGACGGATCTTTCTTTGTTGACCTTGCCCCGTTTTCGGGCAGGATATTTGACGGAAAAGCTGATTGATATGCTTTTCTTGTTCTTAAAATACTTGCCCCGAGCAGCATAAATCAGAATTTCGCCGCATAAAATCTAACATCTGACATCTTATACTGATCTCTTGTTGAATTATGTACAATCTCTCGCAACAAAACCCATATATGAAAGCTTTTGCGGCGATTTCCTGTCCGTAATTCTAACGTAGATCAGTATTACCTCTAACCCTCATGAAAGGTCTGATCTTATGCGGCGAACACGAAAACAAGCTGTACGGCTCGAAAGACTTACATCAATTGCGATGTCCGTGTTATCGGGATTCGGAGCATTAGCGGCTGCGGCTGCGATAATGTCATTTTTTGCAGCCTCCGCCGATCTGCCGGACAGCGTTATTTCGGCTATGTCGGGAATAGCTCTGGCGGCAGGCTGCTTTGCCTGCTCCTATACGGCAGCCTCACGCCGCCGTGAGGGTGGGATCGCCATAGGGATCATCTGCGGAATAGCTGTTTTTGCTTCGGTGCTGCTCATAGGTGCTCTGACGGTGCGGGTGTTTTCGGCGGGCGGCATTATCTTAAAGCTGATAATTATACTTACAGCTTCGGCTATCGGCGGGATCTCGGGGGTAAACTCAAAAAAGTTCTGAAAAGGAATAATGCGGAGAAGACTTCTGATTTTATAGAACTTAAAGATATTTTGCGAAAATTTTACAAGAATGTCAACTGATAAAAATTCACCAAAATTTCCCTTTGCGCTGACAAGATTCTGTTAAATTCGCTGAATATTTTTATAAATCTTGAAATTGCGGGAAAAATATGCTATAATATTGTTAAATTCATTTCAGGGAGGATCAGTAAGAGATGAAGCATATAAAAACCATCAATAAGGCGAACCTTCGTCAGACCGCTGCAAAGGGCGGCTGCGGAAAGTGCCAGGCGTCCTGTCAGTCAGCCTGCAAGACTTCCTGCACTGTGGCAAACCAGAAGTGCGCCGCTAAGGACTAAGCCTTTGGCTGCGGCTTTCCCAAGGTAACTTTAAGGCAAGAGAGCGGGACGGTTTACAATGCTTCCTGCCCCTTGCCTTTAAGTTTTGAATAATATTGTTTCCTGTTCTGTTTGCAGGCAGGGGATGTTCATGATATTCGGTAGGAGCGAGAAAATATGATTCACAAATACAAGCTTAACGGTTACAATATTGTCCTTGATGTGCACAGCGGCGGCGTTCATATAGTGGACGAGCTTACTTACGATATGCTGGATAATGTTGCTCCGCCATTTGAGGAAAAATGTCCCGAAAGCGTTATAGAAAAGCTGTCGAGATTCTACCCGAGGGATGAGATAATATCCTGTTATGAGGAGGTTAAGGAGCTTCATGCACAGGATATTTTATTCTCCGAGGACGGATATGAAAAATTTGCCGAATATTCCGTGGCAGCTCCCGTAAAGGCTATGTGTCTGCTTATCGCCATGGACTGCAATCTGCGCTGCGAATACTGCTTTGCCTCTACGGGGGATTATTCCCTGGGTCGAAAGCTGATGGACTTTGAAACAGGCAAAAAAGCGCTGGATTTTCTTATTGAGCAGTCAAAGGACAGGCAGAATTTAGAGGTGGATTTCTTTGGCGGCGAACCGCTGATGAACTGGGACACCGTTAAAAAGCTTGTGGAATACGGCAGATCACGGGAAAAGGAAACGGGTAAGAAATTCCGTTTCACCATCACCACTAACGGTATGCTGCTTGACGATGAGAAGATTGATTTCATCAACAAGGAATTCTACAATGTGGTAATGAGCATTGACGGCAGAAAAGAGGTCAACGACCGTGTAAGAAAGCGTGTTGACGGCAAAGGCTGCTATGATCTGATAACAGAAAAATATCTTGATCTTGCCAAAAAGCGTGACTTTGAAAATTACTATGTGAGAGGCACTTATACCAAATATAACCTTGATTTTTCAAATGATGTTTTCCACTTGGTCGATATGGGCTTTGACCAGATCTCCGTTGAGCCTGTGGTCAGCGATAACAGGGAAAAATATGCCATTACCGAGCGTGACCTGCCTGCGATATTTTCGGAATATGAAAGGCTTGCCCAGCTTATACTTATAAACATAGCCAAAGGTAAAAAGTTCAATTTCTTCCACTTTATGCTTGATCTTGACCAGGGCCCCTGCGCTATTAAGCGGCTGAGGGGCTGCGGTTCGGGAAATGAATATGTAGCGGTGACTCCCGACGGCGACATTTATCCATGTCACCAGTTTGTGGGAGAAAAAGATTACCTTATGGGCAATATAAATACAGGTGAATTCAACACCGACATCAAAAAGGAATTTGCCGCCGCCCATATCTATTCAAAAGAGGACTGCCGCAAATGCTGGGCGAAATTCTATTGCAGCGGCGGCTGCAACGCCAACAATTACATCTATACGGGGAATATCCTTACATCTCATAAGATCTCCTGTGAAATTGAGAAAAAACGGCTGGAATGTGCCATTATGATAAAGGCGGCAGAGGCAGAGCAGGAAACGGAATAAGATAAGTTATCATAAATTCTGAAAGGAGCTGCGCCCTTTTTAGGGGACAAATAAAATGCCAAGAAAAAAAGAACCGAAAAAAACACCCTCAAGATCAAAATCCTCCCTTGCCGCAAAAGCGTATATCGCAGGCAGCGGAGTTGTGGCTGAGGAGGCTATAACCGATACTTTGCGCAAAAACTATATGCCTTACGCCATGAGCGTTATAGTTTCAAGAGCACTGCCCGAAATAGACGGCTTCAAGCCCTCTCACCGCAAGCTGCTTTATACCATGTACAAAATGGGGCTGCTTACGGGGAGCAAGACCAAATCCGCCAATATAGTGGGGCAGACCATGAAGCTGAACCCTCACGGAGACGCTGCCATTTACGAAACAATGGTGCGCCTTGCCCGAGGGAATGAAGCCCTTCTGCACCCTTATGTGGACAGCAAGGGCAACTTCGGCAAGGCATATTCCAGAGATATGGCATATGCCGCAGCCAGGTATACCGAGGCAAAGCTTGACCCTATCTGCGCCGAGCTTTTCAGGGATATTGACAAGGACACTGTGGATTTCGTGCCCAACTACGATAATGAGACCACCGAGCCGACTTTGCTGCCCGCTACCTTTCCGTCTGTGCTGGTGAATAACAATATGGGTATAGCCGTTTCTATGGCGTCTAATGTCTGCTCCTTTAATTTGCAGGAAATATGCGAGGCTGCCATCGGTCTTATCAGGAACAAGAATTTTGACCTCCACTCGGTTTTAAAGGGTCCCGATTTTCCCGGCGGCGGCTATATGGTCTATGACGAGGTTGAGCTGGAAAAAATTTACCGCACAGGCAGGGGAGCAGTCAAGATTCGTTCCAAATATAACTTTGACCCCGATTCCCGCTGCATTGAGGTGACCCAGATACCACCGACCACTACAATTGAGGCGATAAAGGATAAGATCGTGGAGCTTGCCAAAAACGGCAAGCTTAAAGAAGTTACCTATATCCGAGATGAATCCGACCTTAACGGCCTTAAAATAGCCATTGACATAAGAAAAGACACCGATCCCGACAAGCTTATGAAAAAGCTTTACAGAATGACCCCCTTGCAGGACACCTATTCCTGCAACTTCAATATCCTTATAGGCGGTTACCCGAAAGTAATGGGCGTTTACGAGATATTGGACGAATGGACGGCATTCCGCAAGGACTGCGTTAAGCGGCGCGTCTATCACGATCTGGAGGGAAAGAAAAAGAAGCTGCACTTGCTGGAGGCGCTTCAGAAAATTCTCTTGGATATAGACAAGGCAATAAAGATCGTCCGTGAGACCGAGGAGGATTCGGACGTTATCCCCAACCTTATGATAGGCTTCGGCATTGATGAGACACAAGCGGAATATGTTGCCGAGATAAAGCTGCGCCACCTTAACAAGGAATATATCCTGAACCGTTTAGGTGAGCTTGAGCAGCTGAAAAAGGACATCGCCGAAATGGAGGATATCCTCAAAAGCGATAAAAAGCAGCTGGATATAATTGTGGCGGAGCTGAAGGACGTTATCAAGAAATATTCCCAGCCGAGGCGCACTCTTTTCTGCTATCCCGATGATGAGGAGGACGAGGAGATCGAGGAAGATGTTCCCGATTACATCGTTCATCTGTTTATGACAAGAGGGGGATATTTCAAGAAGATAACTCCCCAGTCTCTGCGAATGTCGGGAGATCATAAGTTGAAGGACGGAGACATTGTGGAGTATGCTGCCGAGGGCAGCAACCGAACCGAGCTGCTGTTCTTTACAGATAAATGTCAGGTGTATAAGTCAAGGGCAAGCGAATTTCCCGATACAAAAACCTCTGCAATGGGTGAATTTATCCCCGTTAAGCTGGGCTTTGACCAGGACGAAAATGTTATCTCCATGATAACCACCAACGATTATTCGGGATTCCTGTTCATGGTATTTGAAAACGGCAAATGCGCCAAAGTGCCCATGTCCGCTTTTGAAACAAAGACAAACCGAAAGAAGCTAATGAAAGCTTTTTCCGATAAATCAAGGCTCGTGAGAATGATGCAGATAGAGGATAATGCCAATATTCTGCTGCTTTCCGACAAGGGCAGGGCGGTCATATTCAATACTGCTCTGGTGCTTCCCAAATCCGCCCGTGACACTATAGGCGTTCAGTGTATGAACCTTAAAACGGGTGCCCGTGTGGATAAGGCATGGGAAGTAAGCGATGAAAAGATAGATGAGCTATCCAAGTATGTAATGAAGTCTATCCCTGCAACGGGCTGCATTGCCAAGGATCTTGACGACCCGGATCAGATGAGCCTTTAATATTTGCTTTTTCTGTCGGGATAGAGAAAAGCGATATATATATCATAAAACAAGTTGGGAGTGTGGAGAATGGATATTAACCCCTCAAATGCAATGAAGCATTTCAAGACCATATCCAAGCATAAATTACTGGTAATGGAGCATTGCTTTAAAGCAGGGATCTACTGGCAGGGGATAACCCATGACCTTTCAAAATTCAGCCCCGAGGAATTTATAATAAGCTGCAAGCTGTATCAGGGCACACGAAGTCCCAACGAGGCAGAGAGGGAGGAAAAGGGCTACAGCACCGCATGGATGCACCACAAGGGCAGAAATAAACACCATTTCGAGTACTGGACGGATTACAACCCTTCAACCAAAATGCTTGAGCCTGTGAAAATGCCTCTTATTTACGTGATCGAGATGTTCTGCGACAGAGTGGCAGCCAGCAAGGTCTACATGGGGGAGAACTATACCGATTCATCTCCCTTGGAATATTTTGAGCGGGGACGCCCCAGGCGACTCATTCACCCTGACACATCAAGGCTGCTTGAAAAGCTTCTTGTAATGCTTTCGGAAAAGGGCGAGGAACACACCTTTTCCTATATAAGGCGGCTTCTGAAAGAAGCAGTAACACATTAATAAAAAGCATGACTCTTTGCAAAAGGCGAAGAGCCATGTTTTTTTCATAGAATTGTTCATATCAGACCCAAAGAAATAAACGCCTCCGAAAAAAATCCGTAAAACCCATTATATACAACGTCTGCACAGGTTTTCGGGGAATCGTAGTAATACTCTCCGTTGTCAATGCGCTTTGACAGCGAATCCAGCGGAAATCTGCTTACTCTTTTTTCATGGGACTTTGCAGTTATGATAAATTTATTTCCCCAAAGGCTCTCCGATTGGCTCTTATAGATGTGATCGCTGTCGTATATAAAGCAGACTGCATTTTGATAGCCTGCAATAATATCGCCGTGAGCATGTGCAAGCCCGCCGTAATATTCTATCATTTCATCATCGGTGAGCCGTCTGCCGTTTACATTTCGCACATGGGTCATGGGGGAGTATTCGGGGAGATTATAGAAATAAAGTCCGCTGTCGCAGGAAAATACGGGTATGCCGAAAGCCCTGTAATAAGCGTGAGCCTTTTGGCAGGCGTTTTCAAGCGGAGTGTCGCCGTCCTCCTTCACCTCCGGTATTTCGCCATTCATATCATTAAGGCTCACAAGCTGTATATCCAGACCTTTAAGGCTTTTTTTCATGGTATCCAGCTTTGCGGGATTCGTAGTGCCGTAGAGTATTTCCATTTCTGCGCTCTCCTTTATTCTTCAAAATATCCCTTACCCATGGCATCTTTAAGCATTTCCTCCACATACTCCCAAAGCTTCTCCGAGCCGTTTTTTATATGGCTGTTACGCTCATGTACTTGCTCGTATTTTACCCTATGCTCTTTCCAGCTAATGCCTTTCTTAGTGTAGTTCAGCAACATGGGCTGCATTCTGTCAAGAGCCGCCGCAAATTTCGATTCGGGAGTGTCCATGCGTTCAAATTCCTCCCACAGACCCCTATATTCACGCTGCTGGTCGGAGGGAAGCAGTCCGAAAAGCCTGTCCGCAGCTTTTTCCTCACGCTCCTGCTTTGTGGAATTGCCTGCCTCGTCATAGCAGTAGGTGTCTCCTGCGTCTATCTCCACAATATCGTGGATAAGCACCATTTTCATGACCCTCAGAACATCAAGCCTTTCATTGGAATGCTCCGCTAAGATCATTGCAAAAAGCGCTAAATGAAAGGAATGCTCTGCGTCATTTTCACGCCGTTTTAAGGGCACATTGTCGGAATAATCATTTCGTGAAGCGGCAGGGGATTCGTCCGCTATAATGTAGGTCTGGCGGTAAAGGCTTTTCATTTTGTCAGCCTCCAGCAGGAAATTTAGCTGGCTTTTAAGCCGTTCGTTTGACATTATAATTCAACCTTTCTTTTGATGGAGTTGATGGAGTTTTTTGTGCTATTTCCAACCGTCCGTATTGCTGCCTGTTTCATAGCTTAAAGGCGGTATGTGGGGGTAATCATCTTCGGCAGCATTATGCTTTAGTGCCCATGCCCTTTGGGGAACGTACAGCAATGATTCAAACTCCATTTTCCATAAGCTCACCTCTATGCCGTTTTTCACCCTTTCGTAATAATCGGGTCCGTTTATCAAGGCAACACATCTTGAATATAAAAAGCTGTCATCACACATATACGGTTCTGCTTTTTTGCACTCGTCGGCCAGCTTTTTGGTGTCCAAAGAATACAAAAGCTCTGTCATCATATCGTCAAATTCAAAAATAGTTTTATCTCCCTTGCTTGCCAGATGCTCAATAACAGGCTTTAACACCTTATCGTCATCGCCCTCATTATCCCAGTCACACAGCTCCATTATTTTCCAAAAGGGTCGACAGCTTCTTTTTAAAAACATAAATATTTCCTTTCTTTAAGTATGCATTTTTTCGCTCTGTGAATCAATAAGTGTACAGCTTGGTTCAACGTTTATTTCCGCTTTCTTTAGTTTATCATACATTTCTAATGTTGTCAAGTTATAAAGGCTCTTTCTTTGTGCCGGGATACACCCTCTGTCTTTTAGGGAGATATTATTTCATGCATATAGTATAAAAAGTCTATTTCCGCCTCTTGACATTTTATGAAAACTGTGGTATAATTACAAATATATGTAAAATATGCAGGAAACCCATGAATCGAGAATGTTTTTCGGTTTATGGAGCGGTTTTTCAAAGAAAGCATTGGAGCTGATAATGATGATATGGTCAAAAGTGGAAACAATGTCCAGAGAGGAGATCGAAGGCATTCAGCTGGACAAGCTGAAAAAGAACGTAAGCTATGTTTACGAAAAGGTTGAGCCTTACAGAAAAAAAATGGACGAGGCGGGGGTGAAACCGGAGGATATAAAAACCCTTAAGGATCTTTCACTGCTGCCCTTTACCACAAAGCAGGATTTCAGGGACTATTACCCTTTCGGGCTTTTTGCAGTGGATAAAAGCAAGCTTGCCAGGATACACGCATCCTCGGGAACTACGGGCAAGCCTACGGTTGTGGGGTATACCAAAAAGGATCTGGAGATCTGGGCGGAGTGCGTTTCCAGGCTTGCTGTGGCAGGAGGCGCTACGAATGAGGATATTTGCCAGATATGCTTCGGATACGGTATGTTCACGGGGGCACTGGGGCTGCACAGCGGTCTGGAAAATATCGGCGCTTGCGTTATCCCGTCATCTACGGGTAACACCGAAAAGCAGATCATGTACATGAAAGATTACGGCTCAACTCTTTTGGTCGCAACTCCCTCGTATGCGCTGCGCATAGGTGAGGTCGCCTGTCAGATGGGGCTTAATCCCAAGACAGATTTGCAGCTGCGCACTGCTCTTGTGGGAAGCGAGCTGCTGACGGAGGCTATGCGTGAGGAAATGCGCAAGCTGTTCGGGGATAAGCTGTTCGTTACCCAGAATTACGGCATGAGCGAGCTTTGCGGCCCGGGCGTTTCCGGAGAATGCAGAGAGCTTTGCGGAATGCATATCAACGAGGATCACTTTATTTGCGAGATAATAGACCCCAAAACAGGGGAGGTATTGCCTGCGGGGGAGAAGGGCGAGCTTGTTGTTACCTGCCTTTCAAAAGAGGCGCTGCCCCTTATCCGCTACCGCACAAGGGATATTTCCAGACTGTTCTACGAGCCGTGCAAATGCGGCAGAACCACCGCACGAATGGAAAATCTCAGCGGACGCACCGACGATATGCTCAAAATAAGAGGCGTAAACGTATTTCCCAGTCAGATAGAGGAAGTGCTGCTTAAAACCGAGGAAATAGGGCCTCACTATGAGATAATAGTTGACAGGAAAAATCACTCGGATATTCTTACTATCCGTGTGGAGCTTGCTCCTGCTGCAATGACGGATAATTTTGCGGATCTGGAGAGGATAACCGCTAAGCTTAAAGCGTCCCTCAGAACGGTGCTCGGGCTTGACGCCATTATTCAGCTTGAATCTCCCAACACCCTCAAACGCTTTGAGGGCAAGGCTAAGCGTGTAACAGACAACCGCAAGGGAAAGGATTGATCATTTATGAAACAGCTCACGGTTTTTATTGAGAACAGACCCGGCCGCTTAGGGGAAGTAACAGAGGTACTGACGGAAAATAACATTAACATAGTTTGTCTGAGCCTTGCAGACACCTCGGATTACGGTATGCTGCGGATGATAGTTTCCCAGCCTGCCGCCGCCTGCGATGTGCTTTCATCCTCGGGCTTTCCCGCAATGCTTACTGATGTTATCGCTGTAAAGCTGCCCCACCATTTCGGTCAGCTGAAAAAGCTCTGCGGCAAGCTTTCGGCAGCGGATGTGGATATCAGCTATATGTACGCTCTTACCTCGGGAGAAGGGGCTGCCATAGTGCTCAAAACCTCCGATAATGAAAAGGCAGAAAGCGTTCTTTCGGATGAATATACCCTTATGGGCGCAGCGGAGGTTTACAATTTATAAAAAACGGTTTTCCTAAAGTAAATTCCCATGGAGTCTGCTTTAGGAATGCTTTGCGAAAATACACTTTATTGGTTTAAAGACCCATAAGTTTAAATTAGTAATAAAGGAGTTTTTCATCAATGGTTCTTTGGATAACATTAATAGTCTATCTTGCGATCATGATAGGGATAGGAGTTTACTGTCGGAAAAACAACTCAAACGTCAGCGACTTTGTGCTTGGAGGGCGCAGCATAGGCCCTTGGTTCACGGCATTTGCCTATGGCACGTCATATTTTTCGGCAGTTGTATTTATAGGCTACGCAGGGCAGTTCGGCTGGGCTTACGGCGCTTCCGCCACATGGATAGGAATCGGCAACGCTGTTATCGGTTCGCTGCTTGCATGGGTCATATTGGGCAAGCGCACAAGGATCATGACCAAATATTTAGGCGCTTCCACCATGCCCGAATATTTTGAAAAACGGTATAACTCAAAGGCGCTTAAAATTTCGGCGGCAGTGATAATTTTCATTTTCCTCATTCCATATACCGCCTCGGTCTATAACGGACTTTCCAGACTTTTCGAGTCATCTTTCCACATTCCCTATTCCGTCTGCATTATCGCTATGGCGGCATTTACGGCGATTTATGTTATCCTCGGGGGATACCGTGCAACAGCCCTTAACGATTTTGTACAGGGGATAATCATGCTTATCGGTATTGCGGCAGTGGTAATTTGCGCCGTAAACTACAAGGGCGGGCTTTCCTCTGCAATGTCAGCCCTGGGGCAAATTCCCAACGGCAGCGGAAATACGGGAGTATATAACTCAATTGCGGGGCCCGACCCCATTAACCTTATCGGCGTTGTTATCCTCACCTCTCTGGGCACATGGGGACTGCCTCAGATGGTAACGAAATTCTACGCCATAAAGGACGATGACGCCATAAAAAGAGGCAGCATAATTTCCACCCTTTTCGCCTTTGTGGTAGCGGGCGGTTCGTATTTCTTAGGCGGCTTCGGCAGACTTTATGCCACGATCAGCGGCGAGGAGGGCAAGACTGCTATCAGCGTTAATGCGGGCAAGCCCGAGTATGACGCTATAATCCCCGCTATGATGAATGAAGCCCTGCCCACGCTGCTGCTGGGCGTGCTGATAGTGCTGGTGCTGTCGGCTTCCATGTCCACTCTTTCCTCACTGGTGCTGACCTCCAGCTCGACCATGACAATTGACCTTATAAAGCCCGCCAAAAAGGACTTTGACGAGAAAAATCAGGTGCTTTATATCCGCATATTTATAGTTGCATTCCTTGCCCTTTCGGTAATTCTTGCCATGAACAAAAACGCCTATATAACTACCCTTATGTCCATTTCCTGGGGTGCTCTGGCAGGGTCGTTCTTAGCGCCCTTCCTGTGGGGGCTTTTCTCAAAGAAAATTTCCAAAACAGCCGTGGGCTTCTGCTTTATCTGGGGCGTTGGCATAACGGTGATACACACAGCTCTGTTCAGTATGGGCTGGTTCCCCGATATTGCGGCGAATGTGGCTGCCATGGGTTGGAAGCTGAACATTATGTCCCCCTTGAACTGCGGCGCATTTACCATGCTTTCCTCTCTTATCCTCTGCCCTCTTATCAGTGCGGTCACCTTGAAAAAGGACGGCAGCGATGCGGAAAACGGCGAGGCGGCGTTTAAGTGCTATACGGCAAAGGAAGAATAAATTTTTTGTAATTTATACAAGTTACAGTTGATATTTTTGTTGATATTAACTGTAACTTTTTTGCCGGTTTATGTGTTTATTATAAATACAAACGACATTGGAAATTTGACATGAAGTCAAGCAAAAATTTAGCCTTATGATTTTTGCGCAGACTGAATATACAAATTTAAATGTCGTTTACTATAGTTTCAAGTAAAGCCGATATGCGTGATGGAGCATATCGGCTTTTTTGAGCTTCCTCGCATTGACATCTCTTCCTTAAAAGTGTTATAATAAGGGCATAGAAAACATTTTGTTACAAAAATCCGTCCACTTATGACATTTTACAAAAGATTTTCATTTTAAATGCCGAAATACACACAGAGAGGGTGTTTGAATTGTTGTCAATAGCGGTATGTGATGATATGCCTATAGAGTGCGTCTGGCTTGCGGTACAAATTGAAAATATACTGAAGGACTTCGGCACGGAGTTTTCTCTTAAACGCTTTTTTGACGGGCAGGAGCTGCTCAAAGAGGTCGAAAGCTTCGATATTATATTTCTTGATATAAAAATGCCCGGAATAAGCGGTATGGAGCTTGCGGGACAAATGCGGGAGAACGGGAGCGAGAGTATTATCGTTTTCGTTACATCTGCGGAGGAATATGTTTATGAAGCGTATGATGTTGAGGCCTTTCATTTTCTGCTCAAGCCCGTTGATGAGGATAAACTTAAAAATGTGCTGAAAAAAGCTGCTGTAAAGGTAACGGCTTGCAATAATAAGGATTTTCTTATAATTACCTCCGAACATCGGATCAAAAAAATTCTGTTAAAGGATATATTCTATATTGAGTCTGTGGGCAGAACAGTAAAAATACATTGCAACAACGGCGTAATTGAAGCATACAAACAAATCGGTGATTTAGAGCAAACGCTCTCGGACAAGCATTTTTTCAGATGTCACAAATCCTTTCTTCTGAATCTGGAATATGTTTCGCGCTTTGATAAAGCCGAAATAGTTATGGAAAACGGAGATACCGTTTTTC
>CAMWIR010000037.1 GCA_947174365.1 uncultured Ruminococcus sp.
TCATTTCGTTAAAGTCGGTAACTCCCTGCGCCATGGCGTTTTTGTCCCTTATATAATCTTTGATAAGCAGTATGCCCATCAGGATAAATGCCGCACACAGCAAACCCCTGCGCCCAAAAAGGCTGTCAAAAATCCCGGTTGCCATTTTTATACATACCCCTCTGCACTATTTTCGGGAAACCTCAAAAAGAGGCTTCCCGAAAAACTTCTTTTTTCATTTTTGTTTTGTTGTATATACTTTCTGTATAATCTTTAATGTATATTAACTAAATGTAATATAGATTGTATAACCCGTAAATCCAATATTTAAAAAATCATTGTTTAACAGATTTGCTTGTCTTTTTTGCCTTTGTCGTACTTGCTGTTTTATTCTTATTCTTAGGTTTAAATTGCTCTTCTCCGGTTTCAATAAACAACATAAAATCGTTTATTTCCTTTTCGGTCCACCCTGCTTCCCGCAGTCCGAGAATAAACCTTGCATTCTCCTGCATATTTAAAATAAACCCTCCTCTTATAACTCACACATTATAATACTTATCGTAATTGACCAGTTCATCAAGCAACTGGGGAACTTTCTCGCCCATATCCTCATCGGAGAACTGGCAGGTACCCACAGCTTTGTGTCCGCCGCCGCCGTATTTAAGCATAAGGCTTCCCACATTGACATTGGAGGTGCGGTTGAGGACAGAATATCCGCAAGCGCATGAGCAGCCCTTGCCGCCTCTGCCGCTTACTATCCATGCGGAAATATTCTGCTCGGGATAAAGGCTGTAAATAAGGAAGCGGTTGCCGCTGTAAATGGGGTCAACGCCTCTGAGGTCGGAGATGATAACGTCCCTCTCAACTCTTGTATGCGCCTTTACCATCTCGATAAATTTGTCATTCTGCTCTCTGTAGACTTCAATACGCTCCTTAACATCGGGCAAGTTAAGTATTTCCTCCGTGCTCATGGTGCGGCAGCAGTCAATGAGCTTTTCCATCAGCTGATAGTTGGATATAGTAAAGTTTCTCCATCTGCCGAGACCTGTTCTGGGGTCCATCAAAAAGCCCACCAGGATCCAGCCCTCGGGATGAAGGATCTCCTCACGGGTCAGGTTTCCCGAATCCACCTTGTCGACTGCGACCATCATATCGTCATAATGGGAAAATCTTTCCTTGCCGCCGTAATATTCGTAAATAATGCGGGCGCAGGAGGGAGTAATGCGGCTCTCGCCCTTGTATTTGCCCGCAAGCTGCTGCCTTTCGTGCTCGCTGGAGTGGTGATCGAACCACAGCCCGCAGCCTTCTACATAGGGCACATTTGCCAGACAGTCATTTTCGTTTACCTCCACCAGACCGTCCTGCAGGTCCTTTGGATGAGCAAAGGTCCATGAATCTATAATTCCTGCGTCCTTGAGCAATGCAGCGCAGGCAAGCCCATCAAAATCCGAACGTGTTACCAGTCGCATAAAATATAACAATCCTTTCAAATAAAAGCTTATGGGCAAGCCTTCGCCCGCATTCCGCAAAAATCACCAAAAACACAGGGAACACAAGGTCACAGCCGCCGCCTAAATAATTATATCACATATTTACATAAATTTCAAGTGTTATTTTAATAATTTACGGATTACACATAGAAAATTCAGGTCGATTTTTGATAAAAATGCCCAACAAGAGGCAAGAGGATAAGAGGCAAGAAGCAAGAGTATTTTTTCTGTCCCGCCCTTAGGTGTCCCGGGTTTTTACTTTTTTCCCTTTTTATTGAATTTTTCTTTGATTTTCTGCAAGGGGCTTTTTTTCGTTTCAAATTCCGCAAAGGTCTCTTTCAGTTCCTTCTGCATTTTCCTGACGTCCTTTTCAAATTCTTCGATACGGTCTTTTTCATGAGTATTCATATGTATTCCCTCCCAAGCTTTTTTATATTATACACCTTATAGCGGCGGATTGTCAAGCCGACGGATTGCCGCACTCGGAAAAAGGCAGGGTTAAAAACTCCTGCCTTATTGCTTTTACTTATTTCTTCCGCTGATGATCCAACCGAATATGCCGCCGCAAAGTCCTCCGATAATATGCGCTGTCTGTGAAATGTTATCCGAGGCAAATATGCCGTTCAGAATTTCCGTGCCAAGATAAAGCGCCGCCACAAATATCAGCGTTAATGGAATCTCTCCGCTGCGGCTGTTGGCGTAGGAGCTGAGCAGGATCATCATAAAGGCAATGCCGCTTGCTCCGAGAAGCGCTGTTCCCGGGAAGAATATCATATTTAGCAGCCCTGTTACGGCGGCGGTGACCATTATCATGGCAAGCAGCCGTTTGCCGCCGTATTTTTCTTCAAGCATTGGTCCTACAAGAAGTATTACAGTGAAATTTCCCATATAATGGCTGATGTCTGCGTGCCCCAGCACGTGGGTGAACAGCCGCAGATACGTAAGCGGGTCGGACAAAGGCGCACGGTAAACCGAAAACAGCAGTCCTGTCGCCCTGCCGCCTGTAAGCCTTTCTGTTATCAGCGCCGCCAGGCTCAGCAGTGTAAAGCTCAGCACCACGGGGGAGTTGTATGTGATCTTTATATTTGGCTTGTTCATTTTTTTACATTCCTTTTTTCGTAAAATGGCTTTTTCTTAATTATACCATATCCCCTTAAAATGTCAAACAATTGTAACAAAGCAAAATTCCTTCCTCTTTCCTCTGAAAATGATCTCACCCCTTTGTCCGAAAACAAAGGGGTGAGTTGTATAGGCTGTAGTATTATTCAATTTATGAGAAAAACCGAATTATTATTCTCCCATATCAACCTTACCGGCATAAACAACATAGTTGCCTGCCTTGGTAACTTCAAAGGAGAATGTTCTGTCATCGGCTACCTTGCCGGTCTCTACAGTCTTGTACTTGCCTGCGGAGGTTCTGAGAAGAGCAGTGGCAGACATACCCTTAGAGCCGCCTCTCATGGTTACTGTAACAGTAGCCTTTTCAACGCCGTTCAGGTTCTTAACACTTATCTGTCTCAGCTCCTTAGCCCCTGCAAAAGCAGCCTTTTCATCAGCGGAAAGGAATCTTGAGGTGCTGTAGAAGCCCTTAGCCTCAAAGTCCTCGGCAACATCATCACTGTTAATGGAAACAGTGTATGCGGAGTATTTAAGGTTTACGGTAACATCCTTCTTGTAAGCGATCTTGGCAATGATCTCGCCCTCGCTCATGCCGTTTGTCATAACAACGTTAATGCTGCTGCCGGATGTTGCCTTTGAAACCTCTTCCATTGCTCTTGTGCCGGTAAAGGCTGCGCCCGTGTTCACATCTGTGGGAACGCTGCCGCCGTCGCCTACTCTGTTGTTAGTGGCTGTGGGAACAATTGCGGGAGTTTCAGGTGTGCCGGGAGTAGGATCAACCGGAGTAGGATCCTCGGGTTTGGGATCGACAGGGGTAGGATCTTCGGGTTTGGGATCAACAGGGGTAGGATCTTCAGGCTTAGGATCAACAGGGGTAGGATCCTCGGGCTTAGGATCAACAGGAGTGGGATCCTCGGGTTTGGGATCAACCGGAGTGGGATCCTCGGGTTTAGGATCAACAGGGGTAGGATCTTCGGGTTTGGGATCAACAGGGGTAGGATCTTCGGGCTTCTCGGGAACAGTTACGGTTACTGTAGCGGTTGCGGTTTGTGTTCCTGCTGTTGCAGTAATGGTAGCCTCGCCGGCTGCTACACCTGTTACAACACCCTTGCTGTCAACCTTTGCCACATTTTCATCGGAAGATGTCCATGTTACGGTTTTGTCGGTTGCGTTTTCGGGTTCTACGGTTGCTGTAAATGTAGCTGTTTCGCCAACCTTAATTTCTGCGGTTGCGGGAGCTACAGTGATATCGGTTACGGGGACATTAGAAGCACCTGTAATTACTATACTGTCAATTGTAAGAGTTACACTACCATTCATCCAGTCGGGTTGAAATTTTAATTTTGCACCTGGCTCAACACCTTCAATATCCATAGAAACGCTGCTATCTGCATTAGTCCATTCCGCTTGTGTCCATTCGCTTACTGCATTATTGATGCCCATGCTTCCGCCTGCATAATCTCCCTTAACCGTATAATTTACAGTTATATTGGTGATATCTGCATAGTCAAGTGATGTATAATCCGAGAGATCAAGCCATAATTCTGGTTCCCCTTTGCCCTCACTGCTTAAAATCTCCCATTTGCCATCAGCGTTTTCGTACCACTCATCCTTAATGAGAGCAACCGCTCCCTCTTTTTGAGTAAGAACTAATTTGGCAGTTATACCCCAATCAGTAACCAAATCATTGGAATTGGTTTCTACTCTGAACAACATTGAGGTAAGACCTTCAATGTCATCGTTCGACATTGAGGAAAAATCAAATGTCATGGTATATGTGCCATCAGCAGCAAGTTGCTCATCTGAGAGTTCGTCGGATACGACCCAATTCCAACCCGCAATTGCTGCAGCTTTTATTGCAATAACGCTACTGTCCATATTGCTTAAAGTCACTATAAACTCTGCTTTTTCATATTGATCCCACGCTGCTTCACCCGTATGGGTAGATTGATGTTCGCATGGTATTGTTTTGCCGTCCCAAGTCTCTATAGCACCTGTTATATCAATTGGGATTTCCTCGGTTTTACCCGCAGCCGAAGCCATCAACGGCGTGACCGCCACAAGCCCGACAGCCAAGGCAGCCGCCGTAACGCCCGCCAAGAGTTTTTTAAGCTTCATAAAATATCATCCTCCTTAATATGTTTCTGCATTGGAAGCGCCGCCAAAAATCCCCCAATTTTGCGCAGTTTTCCCGCTGCAATTTTATACTATAATTATAACATAGCGAAAAAATAATCTCAATAAGTAAAATTCACGAATTATTTTTATTTTGTTGGTAATTATGTACAAAAATACTTCTTTTAAATTGTAGTTTTGTATTTTTGCAACAGTTAAAAAATTTTTAAGCTAAATTTATTGTTCTGCGGCATATATTTCATCTGTATTGAATTACGGGCTTAAACCGTAAGTGTAAAAAAATTTCATTCCACGCTTGACAATTTTTACAAAAACTGGTATACTTAAAAATGCAGGAAAAATTATCACAGCTTGCAAAAGCTGAAATGTTGCAAATATTAAGTTTCAAGCATTGGAGGATATAAAATGTCTGTACGAGTAGGAATAATGGGCTACGGAAATTTAGGCCGCGGCGTGGAGAGCGCTATTGCTCAAAGCAGCGATATGACCCTGGCGGCGGTGTTTACCCGCAGAGATCCCGGAAGCCTTAAAATTATGACGGAGGGCGTGCCCGTGTATGCAGCGGACAAGGCTGCGGAGTTTGCAAAGGATATTGATGTGATGATCCTTTGCGGCGGCAGCGCCAACGATCTGCCTAAGCAGTCCCCCGCTCTTGCAAAATATTTCAATGTGGTGGACAGCTTTGACACTCATGCAAAGATCCCCGAGCATTTTGCAAATGTTGACAAGGCAGCCAAAGAGGGAGGCAAAGCAGCAGTAATTTCAGTGGGCTGGGATCCCGGACTGTTTTCCCTTATGAGAATGTACGGTCTGGCAGCGCTTCCCGAGGGCAATGACTACACTTTCTGGGGCAAGGGAGTAAGCCAGGGGCATTCGGACGCCGTAAGGCGTGTTGAGGGCGTGCAGGACGCAAGGCAGTACACCATACCTGTGGAAAGTGCTCTGGAGCGTGTCAGAAAAGGCGAAAATCCCGAACTTACCACCCGTGAAAAGCACACAAGAGAGTGCTTTGTTGTGGCAAAGGAGGGTGCGGACAAGGCTGCTATCGAGCAGACGATAAAGACCATGCCAAACTATTTCGCCGACTATGACACCACCGTTCATTTTATCTCGCAGGAGGAGCTTGACCGTGACCACAAAGGAATCCCCCACGGCGGCTTTGTTATCCGTTCGGGAAAGACCGGAGAAGGCAGCAGCCATGTAATGGAATTTTCCTTGAAGCTGGAGTCCAACCCTGCATTCACCTCTTCTGTTCTGGTTGCCTTTGCCCGTGCGGCGTACAGGCTTGGCAGCGAGGGCATTTCGGGCTGCAAGACCATTCTTGATATTCCTCCCGCATACCTTTGCAATATGAGCGGCGAGGAACTGCGGAAAAATCTGCTGTAAGCGCTTAATGCTGTGATATTTCTACCGCCGTTCATTGCTTTCGGCGGTGAAATATCACGGTTTAAAATAAATTAAGCAAATATTCATAAAATGTTCTTGAAATTCGCTTAGGGATATGCTATAATATAAAAGTTGATGATGTTCATTGACAATGTTTTTATGCGAGAGTGCTGGAATCGGCAGACAGGCACGTTTGAGGTGCGTGTGTCTTTGGCGTGTGGGTTCAAGTCCCATCTCTCGCACCAAACGGGGAAGCCCCCAGGCAAAAAAGCTTCTGTAGAAATACGGAAGCTTTTTTATTTGACAGAATGCGAAAGCAAATTAAGCAGCGCATAAAAAGCAGGGGCAGGATTTTAAGCTCCTGCCCCGAAAAATTGCAGCCGTATAGCCTTATTCCATTGAAAACCATCTGGGCAGCGCCACCAGAAAGCTGTCGTCCAGCACATAGCAGTTGTTCTCATTATATATCCCCGAGGGAATGACCAGCTGCGCAGGGGTGTTCGTATTGTCCAGAACATAGCCGAATGCAGGCTCTAAGTCCTCGTAATCATACTTTGTTATGTTCGTTTCCACATCACTGTTGACAATACTTGTAAACACATTCTCTCTGCCCGTTTTAAGATAGCCCTTAGCTCCCGAATTTATCAGGGAAACGACTATAGCCCCCACTACCTTTGCCCTGTACTCCTCGCCGCCTCTGTATTCGGGAAATGTGAGGAGCTTGCCCAGCATTGCGCTGTCCAGTGTGTGAACGCCCGCTTTTATAACGGTGCTGTCCCCCGTTTCCTCATTTTCATAAACCAGATTGTAGGGCACTTCATAGTCGATATTTCCCATATAATCGGAAAATACCGTAAAGCTTTCGTTTGTGAATTTCATATACTTGTCAACGGTTATCCCCGTAGCCGCCTCTACTGCTTTTACAGCCTCTGCCGTACCGCCGAGGCGGTAGAATTCGTAAAGGGTGTTGGTCTTGCCGCCCGAGACAGTGCATATGTCCGACTGGAGCGGCACGACCACCAGCTTGTTTTCATAAGGCACAAAGCGGGTCATCACAAAGCATACCGATGACGCCTTGCGCTCATACTCGCATATAAACAGCGCCGTCTGACCGTATCCCTGCTCGGGGACGTATTCACCGTCGGGGTTTGCAAGGGTTATTTCGGCTTCGGGGTTCAGCTTGTCCATATCGCTTTCGCTGTTCATGACCTTTTTAAGAGCAAAGTATCCCGCCCCGCCGATTATTCCCAGGGCGCAGATTATTGTTACAAAATAAGTAACCGCAATTTTAGCGGATCGTTTTGCCATTTTTTTCATTCTCCTAATTACTGCAAGATTTTGAAGGGAATTTTTTTCCCATTATTACCTATTTAGTATATCACATATTTTTCCCGTTTGCAAGAGGGAAAATGAATTTTTCTCCAAATATCCGAGCATATACGAAATGCAGATTTAATATCTTATCTCCTCAAATTTTAACACCGTCACCGTGTATCCTCCCGTTTCAAGGGGAGGAATAAATTTCTGCATATAAAAGTTAACGTCGGTAAACTCCGTACCCCCAACCGATCTTATGACCTGTCGGTTAACATCACAGGACAGACATATCCTGTCGTGAAATATCATCAGATCCGAGATCGGTTCTTCGTTTTCAAAAAGGGTTATTATTGCAGGCAGATTCTTTTCCCGCTGTCTGTTTAAAAATTCCTTGATCTCGTTAATATCCGCTGTAAGACAGTCCCAGTCAAAGTCGTCCGAGGTAACAAGGTGAACCCGACCCACTGTGTCATAAATTTGCAGACCCGAGCTTATATAGCATTCGAGAATATCCGACGCACGGTAATTCTGCGGGTGCAGAGTGAGGTAAAGCGCACTGTCTATCGACATAGTGCATCTCCTTTCTATCAAGACACAATGCATTTCTCCCGTTTGCGGCGGGAAAAATGCCTTTGCTCATCACTTGAATATCTTATTCAGATCCTCTGCGGCTACCGATTTTTCCGGCTCGAATTTATCCGAAGCCATATAATCGCACAGACTTTTCAGCAGCCATTTGCAGGGCAGACTGCCGCTGTTCAGCCTTGCCGTGCAGACAAGCAGCTTGCCGCCACCCGCCGCCGCTTCAAAAATAAGTCCCAGGCTGTGGTTTCTTTCGCAGTTGTCAATAACACGGACTATGGGGTCAAGCCCTGTGCCGTCCAGCACTGCCGCACGGGAATTTGTCACAATATCATACCACTGCGGCGTGGAATATTCAAGGGACGGGAATGCGGACAGCGCAGGGTGACATTTATCCGCCAATATTCCCAGCGTGCCCACGGGCAGTGGCTTGTTCATGGACTCGGATATGGATTTGAACATGGGATAATTCCAGAAATCCGTGCAGTACGTTCCCTCAACCGATTTTTCTTCGGGAAGGCTGTCGGGAATGAACAGAACCTTTTCACCCTTTGATAGTCTCTCCTTTGCCGTTTCCCAATCGGTGACATATTCGCCTTCGGGCGAAATGTCCGAAATTTCGGGGAATATCCACAGGGTGTAGCTGTTCGTGCTTTCGCCGCATTTAAGGGTAAGCAGTGCACTGCAAGGGCTGTCTGTTACGGGCATTTCAAGGTCAATACTGCCCAGTGAAAATGTGCCGTTCTTGTAAACGCCGTTTGAATTCAGCGTATATTCGGTGCCGCCCAGAGCAACAGCGACCTCGGGCGAATTTTCCTCATTCCCCGTGTAGGTATACAGCATGATCTCCATAGAGATATTTTCTCCTGCCGCAAATACAAGCTTCGGCAGGCAGCCGAGAATTACCCTGTCCGAGCAAAACTCACGCCACTCCTCGGGGGATATTACCCCCTTGCTTTCCATAAATGCATTCAGCACGCCTACCAATGCCGTTCCCTGCCCCGTGAAGTCCTGGATATCCAGCAGCTGGAAGCCCGACAGTTCTCTTGACCGCAAGGCGGTCTCTATCTCCATTTTGTAGCACTCCGCCGCAAATCTGCCCGAGGCTTTGAAGTATCTGTCCGCCAAAGGCAGCAGCCCCGCTTTGTCGAGGCGTTCACGGAATATCTCTAAATTATAGGGCTTTAGCACGCCTGTGTATTTCACAATTTCGCTGTAATCGGGGTACATAAAATACTGCCCTACCTCGTGGGAGACCACGGGAACTTTCGGTATAAGCTCGCCGCTGCTGCTGTCCACAGTAACGGTCTTGACCCCCGTGCCGTACTGTATCTCGATAGTGCGCACAGTGCCATTGCCGCTGCCCGCAGACATTTGCGGACGGATAATGCTGTCGTAATTATAGTTGGTGTTCGGCGCAGAGGTCTGGATATGCCCCTGTGGAGCGTCGCACATGGCATAAGAACCTCTGAAAAGCCTGTCCTTTGAGCAGCGCACGCCCACAAAGAAATCCTCATTCGGGAGAACCTGCGGCCAGAACTGGAAATTGTTTGAGCCTTGAGTGTAAAGAGGGCGGCTGTCGTGGGCTTTGTAGTCCCCTAAAATCTCGTTCAGCCGTTCGGTGCTGCCCCAAAGCTCGTTGCCAAGAGAAAGAGCGAAGAATGAGGGGTGATTCCCGAATTCGTCCAGAATTTTAAAACCCTCGTCCACAAGATACTGCTGCCCCGGAGTGAGAGTTTCCTCAACTGTGCCCCAGAAAGGAAGCTCGGGCTCCATGTATATGCCAAGCTCGTCCGCCGCCTCAAAGGCAGCCTCGGGAGGACAGCAGGTGTGGAAACGGTAGTGGTTTATCCCATGCTCCTTTGCTGCGCCCATTACTTTGATCCACGACTCTTTATCGGTAGGTGCTGCGGCGGTAATGGGGAATATCATGCCGTCATGCTTGCCCCGCAGGAATATCTTTTCCCCATTCAGCAGAATGTCGCTGCCGCTTACGGTGAATTTTCTCATACCGAATTTTATTTCGGTAACATCGGTAACGTCAGCAGCGTCCCGTCCTGCCTTAACTTTCATGGTGTAAACGGCAGGGGTGTGCTCGCTCCATTTAACGGCGTTTTCCATTTTATAAACAGCCTCGAATTTCCCGCTGACATTGCAGTTCATTTCGGGGAAGCCCTCAACGGAAATGCTTATATCGCAGCTTTCCAGACTGTTCACCACGCCCTTTAAAGTAACGGTCATATTATCGGGGTCGGGAAATATCCGCAGCTGTTCGGGGCGGTTTTTCTCACGGTACTCTATGTAAATATCCCCCGTAACGCCAAGCCAGTTGGTCTGCGTGTCCTGAGAGGTCATATGCCCTCCGGGCACGGGGCAGGATATGTTGTCGATAAGCAAGGTTATCCGCAGAGGTTTTACATCCGCAAATTCGGTGATGTTATAGCGGTGGGGTGTGCAAAGACTGTTATGAGTCCCCACAAATTCACCGTTAATGTAAAGGCTTGTGGTGCGGGTGCGCTCCAGACAAAGAAAAATATCGCAGGAATCGTCCTTTGTGACCTCCACTGTTCTCTCATAGACCGCATACCCCTCAAACCTTCTCGGGTCGGTCAGAAAACCGTCGCTGCGCTCGTCTGTCACAGGGGCTTTTCCCGCAGCGGAAACGGTGGAGGGAAGAGTTATCGTATCGTCAAAGGCAGCGTTAATGTCGGGGGCTTTTGAGGTATCATCCTTGCTGTAAAGGCGGAATTTCCAAAGGGTGTTTGCAAGGCTTATTCTATCGGTCATAATATTTTTTCCTTTCATTTTTTCTCACAGACTTACGCGGCAGGAGCTTTGCTTTTCGCTTGATTCATCGGGAGCGTGAGTACCTGCGTAAAGGGTGAAGCTTTTGGCGAATACTCCCCTTTCGCCCTTTTCGTTTACCGAGGTAAAGGCGTTTTCGCTCAGAGAGATCTTCACTGTTTTGCTTTCTCCGGCTTTCAGTGAAACACGCTCGAATCCGCATAAGACCGGGTTTTTCGGGGCACACTCGCAGTCTGCCTTAATGTAGATCTGAACTACGTCCTCGCAGTCGTATTCACCGATGTTTTTCACATTCACAATTGCCAAATCATTGACATAGGAAAAGTCTTCCACATCAAATTCCCCGTAAGTAAGCCCGAAACCAAAGGGATAAAGAACGTTATCCGAATTTTCAAGATAACGGTAGGTACGGTTTTGCATGGAATAATCGGCAAAATCGGGCAGCAGGTCTGCGGACTTGTAAAAGGTCACGGGAAGCTTGCCCGAAGGGGATATCCTGCCTGTGAGTATCTCCGCCAGCGCCCTGCCGCCCTGCGCTCCCGGATAGAAGCTCTGGATAACGGCGGCGGGTCTTTGCACACCCTCTCTCGGCAGGAAATTTATGCTGCTGCCCGAAACATTTACTATAATATAAGGCTTGCCCACTGCGGCGATCTTTTCAATAAGTATCTGCTGGCAAAGGGGCAGGGAAAGGGTCTGCTTGTCCCCGGAGGAAAATTCATTGCCCGTGTCTCCCTCTTCGCCCTCTAAGGTTGCGTCCAGCCCCGTGAAGATCACGGAAATATCCGCAGCCTTGGCGCATTCCTCCGCCTCGGCATAACGGTCGCCCGCCATGGCAAGTCCCGATATCCTGTCCTTGTAAAGATGACAGCCCTCTGAGTAGAATATCCGTCCGTCAAACATTTCCTGCAAGCCCTGTAAAAATGTGATATATTTGTCCGCTCTGCCGCAGTAATTACCCTCTAAGGCAATGCGGCTGTCAGCATTAGGACCTATTACTGCAATGGAAGAAATATCCTTATTAAACGGAAGCGCCCCATTGTTTTCAAGCATTACAAAACTGCGTCGAGCGCATTCAAGAGCCGCATTTTCATGCTCGGGGGAGCAGACAACGCTGTAGGGAATATTGTCAAACTCGGTTTGTTTATCGAACATTCCCAGCCTGAAGCGGGTTCGCATTACATGAACACACGCCCTTTTTATATCCTCCCCGCTTATAAGCCCTTCATCAAGGGCTGCCAGCAGATGAGCATAGGTGCAGCCGCAGTTAAGGTCGCAGCCCGCTTTTATCGCCATGGCAGCGGATTCCACGGGATTGTGAGTAACGTGGTGGTGCTCATGGAAATCGCGGACAGCCCAGCAGTCGGAAACAAAATATCCGTCAAAACCCCATTTTTCGAGCTTATCCATAAGATACTCCGAAGCGCAGGCAGGCTCGCCGTTTACACGGTTGTACGCTCCCATAACTCCCTCGGCGTCTGCGTGGATAAGGGCTTTGAATGCAGGCAGATATGTTTCCTCCATATCCTTGTCGGAAGCCTTTGCGTCAAACTCATGCCGCAGCGCCTCGGGGCCGCTGTGCACGGCAAAATGCTTGGCGCAGGCAGCGGTGCGGAGAATTTCCCCCTCCCCTTGAAGTCCTTTTACATAGGCAACTCCCAGTTCCGCCGTTAAATAAGGGTCCTCCCCGTAGGTCTCATGCCCCCGTCCCCACCTGGGGTCACGGAAAATGTTTATATTCGGCGACCAGAGGGTGAGCCCCTTGTAAATATCACTATCCCTGTCCTTATAAGCATTGTATTTGGCACGTGCTTCTATGGACGTTACCTCTGCCGCCTTTTGTACAAGCGGCCTGTCAAATGAGGCGGCAAGCCCTATGGCCTGGGGGAACATTGTAGCCGTACCCGCTCTTGCAAGTCCGTGCAGCCCCTCGTTCCACCAGTTATATGCGGGAATGCCCAGCCTCGGCACGGCAGGGGCATTGTAAGACAGCTGAGCTGCCTGTTCTTCTATTGTCATTTCCTCTGTAATAAGCCTTGCCCGCTCTTCGTGGGTCAAGGATTCATTTTCCCATGGACGCATTTTTATCGCTCCTTATAATTTATGTGATATGTTTAAATTCCTGTCTCCAATAAAATAATATAAGAAACCGCCGCAAAATCTTGCGTATATGGATTTTGCGGCGAGAGATTCATAATACCGAATTCTGTTTAATTTTACCGGGAGAAGCCCTGCCGCCGAAATTAATTTTCGTTAACCTTTACTTTAACCGAAAATTTAACGGAGGAGTCATGCTGAGATGTAACTGTGATAGTGCAGGTGCCCCTGCTTTTTGCATACATTTCGCCGTATTTATCAATTTCGACTATATCCGTGTTGGATGATTTATATGTGAATTCTTTGTAGTTGGCGTCCGTAGGCTTGATTTTAAAGGTTATGTAGCTTTTTGTATATTTGATCATGGGGATCTCGTCAGTCATGGCGGAAATTTCGGTGGGATAAATGACCTCGTTGGGATCTTTGGAGGGAGCGGCATCCATAGAGGTGATAACGTTGCCGTCACTGTCAAAGCGATAACGCTTGTTGTCTATTTTAAGTGTTTTGGTCACAGCCCGCTTGCCGTTTGACTCATAGTAATATGTTTCGCCGTTCACAGACTGCCAGCCGGTCAGCATACGCCCCTTGTTGCTGAAGCAATAGTAGTTGTCGCCTATCTTGGTTACTCCTGTGGCTGCCGAGCCGTTTTTGGTAAGGTAATAACGGCTGCTTTTAATTTTAAGCCAGCCTGTTTTCATAATCCCGTCGCTGCCGAAATAAAATCTGTTGCCTTTTTTGTCGGTAAGCCAGCCGCTCTGCATTATTCCTTTGCTGCTGAAATAATAGGTTTGATCGTCGATCTTTTGAATTCCCGTAACAGCTTTTCCGTTGTCGTCAAGGTACATTTTGCCCTTATCGGTCTCCTTCCATTCCCCTGCAAAGCAGGGTGTGCCCATGGTGAATGTGAGCATGGCGGCAAGACACGCAGATACTGTTTTTTTCCCTATTTTTTTCATATAAAGATCCTCCCGCAAAAAGATATATATAGTTTTATTATAACATAAAAATAATTAACGATTGACAACTAAATGATTAATAACTTATTAAATTTATATAGAAATATTTACCGTAACCTGCTGTGCTTCTTCTCTGCAAGATGTAAGATCTTATTTTTGCCGTGTGGCTGCCCGTTATGACAAGTCTGCCTTATCCTTTCTTGCTTCTGTTTATACTAATCTCCGTTAGAATTATGGACAAGAAATCGCCACAAAAGCTTTAGTATATGGGTTTTATGGCGAGAGATTTTACATAATTCAACGAGAGATTAGTATTACATTGCCTCCTTTTGGCTTTTGTCTAAGAAAACGCTGATTATAAGCGGGAAGAAAGCCTTGACAAATCGCCCTTTAAAGAACGGTCTATTTTTAAAATGCCTTAATCAGTACTTCCTTAAAGTTTACAAATGGCTATGAGGGAGACTTTCCCCCGCCGTAGGCGGGGGAAAAGTCTTTAATCAGCAGTTTCCTAAATAATACAAATTTTTTGGGTTTTCAGATACGCTCCGATATTAAGCCATTGCCTTTTCTTTCTCCCCCTGCTTATTTCCTCCCTTTTTATCTGTTTTATTTCTTCTGCCGATAATTACAATTATCACTGCTGCGATCGCAGTCGCTCCTCCGACGCTCCAATAAACAGGCGCAGCCGAAGCCTTTTCCCTTGCCTCAAACTCAAAGCTGTTGCCCTTTGCCCCAAACACCAGGTACTGTCCATCCTGCTCAGGCTCAAGCCTATGCTCTCCGTTGTCATCCCGCAGAATTATTTCCGTCCTGCCCGTAACGGACAAGGGCAAAAATCTTATAATATGCTCCTCCGGTTCGTTCCCGTCAGCCGCCGCAGGAACAGTTACGCTCCATGCATCCTCCCCCGATGCATCGGCAATAAGCTTATCGCTCTCGCTGAATTTTCCCTCGCAGATAAGGACGGCAAGACCGTTTTCTCTTGTAATATCGCTTGCAAGCGCCGTTATATATTCGCTGTATATAAGCCTTATCTCTGCCCCGAAGGTAACGTTCTCTCCGTCAAAGCTCTGCCACCGCACGGATTTTTCCTCTCCCTCGGACGGCATGGGCAGCACAGGCAGCATATCATTGCTCAAATTGCCGCCGTAAGGCACACTTACCGTTCCGATTATATCATCCTCATCCTTGAAAATGAATTTCATCTGCCCGAATTCCTCGGGAACATTACCGGCGCCGCTCATCATCTCCTCATAGCTTACAGGGTAAGCCCTGCCGCTGTAGCTTACGTTATCCACAGCCCCGGTAACGGCGATCCCGTTTTCGTCTTCCCTCTCCTCAAGGCTTTCCGTCACAGGTTCCCTTGCTTCCTCAATAAACGTACAGTCTGCGACCTCGCCGTCCGCATATCCTGCCACATATCCCGCCTGTTCCTTTGCATTTTGGATTATCACAAAGCTGCGGCAGTTTTCAATGTCATGCCCCAGCCCCGCAATGCCTCCCGCATTTCTCACAGCCGAAACTCTGCACATGGCAGCGCAGCCGTATATCTTAGCCGCCGACTTCCCTGCAACTCCCCCTGCATATCTGCCGTCGGTGGAAACCACATCACCAAAGCCTCCGCAGCCGATAAGGCAGCCCGTGTCCATTTCTCCCGCAATTCCCCCCGCATTGTCCTTTTTCGAAGTGATCCTTCCGAAATTCCTGCATTCCCTCACAACCGTCTTTAACATATACATAAAGTCAAGGGAACGCTCTCCTATCGTCTCAATATCCCCCTCCGGGTCAAACCCCACTTCCACAGCCATTGCCCCCGCAATGCCTCCAACGCTTACGTCCCCGTTTACGTTTGCATAATTGGCGCAGGAGGCAATCTTGCCGTCCGACCGCCCCGCCGTGTCCTCTGCGGAAATATCCTCCGTGTAGTCCTCGGGATCGGTGGACTTGTCGGCTATTTCATCAATAAGGTCAAACAGCAGACCGCTTACCTCTCCCGCCTTGTCATTGAGCCTTGTAATGTCGTCAGCCAGCGTACCGACAGTGCTGTCGGCACTGTCCGTCAGTTCTCCGCATAAGTCTCCAAGCTCGCTCATAAGCGCGGAAAGCTCATCTCCTGCGGCAATGATCTCATCATCCGCTCCCGTAAAAGTGATTTTATCCTTTGCGGAAAAATAATCAATAATATCCCCTACTCCTTCAAAGGCCTTTCTGATATTGTCCAGCCCCTCGGAAGCCTTATCCATAGCGCTTTGGGCGCACAGCGAAGCCGAGACCGCCTCCATATCCGCCTTGTCAATAAATTCTCCGCTTTCGATAATGTAGTCTATAGCGCTCTTTAAGGGATCCGGAATATCCTCAGCCTGATGCCGTGCGGCTTTAAGCCCGTCCCAGAAATCCCCAATGCAATCAATGTCAATGTTGCTGTCAATATCATCAAGATTCCGATTAATTCCGTCTGCCGCCTCGTCAGCCCCCCTCATTCCGTTTGCCATGTCGTAAAGGCTTTGTCTTGCCTGCATGCTCATCTGATCGTAAGCCGCCCCCGAAAACATATCCGAAAGATCGTCGGTCAGCCGCCCCAGACTGTCAAACAGCTCCCTAAGTCCCCCGCCCGAAATATTATCAAGTATCTCCTCAATATACGGGCTGTAGCTTTCAATATCGTAAATATTCGCATTCATCAGAGCTTCGATATTCTCAAATGCCGATTCGCACCGCTGCAAGTCATCCGAGACCCTGTCAGCAGCATTTCCCGCCTGCTGCAAGTCATTCCTTACATTTGCCATAGCCCCCTGCATCTCCCCCGAACCGCTGTAGTCCGCCAAAGCGGTAAACAGATCCGAAACCGCCGAGGAAACCGTGCTTATGTTAGTGCGCAGTGTGCGGAAATTCTCCCGCATATCCTTTACAGCCGCCCTCATGCTCCCCTCATCTCCCAGGGAACGCTCAAGCCCGTCAAAACCGCTGCTCAGCGCTTCGGAAGCAGCGCTCAGGGAAGCCATTGCCTCCGAAAGCTGACCCAGCCCGTCATGAATGTAGTCAAGGCTGTCGTCAATACTGTCCCCCGCCTGCGCCAGATGATCCGCCGCCTCCGAAAGATCCTCAAACGCTCCCTGCAAATTATCGCTCGCATGTGTCAGATTATCCGACACAGGCTTTGCCATATCCGTAAGATCCGCAATTCTCGAGCTAAGCTCGTTAATCGAATCCACATTTGCATTTATTATCCTGTCTGCCTCATCCAGGTAATTGTCTGCTCCTTTGTGCACCCGCTCCAAATTATCCAGAATATCGTCCGTATTCCCCGAAAGCTCATCCGACCGCTCCCGCATATGATCTGCTGTTTCATCAATTATCACATTAAGCTCATCAAGGGCGGTCCGCAGCTTGTTCCCCGTCCGCTCATTGTATAAAAGCGAGAAATATGGTTCAGCCTGCCCCGCAATGCCGCCCACATCTTTTCGTCCGTTGATCTCGCCGTAATTGGAGCAGCCCGCAATATACCCCTCCTGCCTGCCCGCAATGCCGCCAATGTTGTACCCCACATGAGGATAGCCCACCTTTCCCCTGTTAATGCAGTTCTGCACAGCCCCCGTAGAATACCCCGCAATTCCTCCTGCGTCGGTAATATTTGTAAGCCCCCCGTCCGAATACAAGTCCGCCGGAACAATATTCGCCAGATCCAGCGATTCGTCTGTAATGACCGTGTTCACCGAAACATCGCTTACGCAGCATATGATAATCCCGTTATTCTCGCCGCAAATGCCTCCCGCAGCCGTCTTGCCCCTTACCGCCCCGCCTGCGGTGCAGTCGGCTATGAATCCGCTCTCCTCGCTCACCCCCGCAATGCCGCCGCAGCGGTTTTTGCCGCTTACAAGTCCAGAAAATGTGCAGCCGATTATCCTCCCCCTGTTCACTCCCGCAATGCCTCCGCATTCCTCGCCGCTCCCCCCCGGAACAATGCTTCCGCTGACCTTTAAGTTCTTCACAACTCCCGAGCTTTCAATGTACCTGAACAAGCCCTTCCGGGAGCCGTCCGAGTCTATCCGCAGCCCCGAAACCGTGTGCCCGTTGCCCTCAAAAACTCCTCCGAATGAGGGCACGCTCACATCCTCATTAAGTATAATATCGCATTGCAGGGAAAATGTTTTCCCCACCGAATATGAATCCAGCACACAGTCCTCCGCAAACGCCATAAACTCCTCACGGGAATTTATCAAAACGCTTTCACCCACAGCGCTTACATTCTTCGTACTGCCAAAGGAAACCGCCGCAGCTGCCATGGAAAATGCCAAAGCCGCAGCAAGCGCTTTTAACAATGCCATGTCCGGCAATTTACCGTTCAATAGCCTTTTGACTTTACCTAACCTTAACATTTTCTCACACCTCCTTATTTTGGCGGTCTCGGCAATCTTGCCTCCCTTGCCTGCCGCTGTCTTTCTTACTGCGCTGTCTTTTCTTTTTCCTGCCTACAGTATCTTCCGATCCGCCGTTTTCCGAGGCTTTCCCGGAAACGTCTCCCGAAATATCGGCGCCGCTGTCAACAGCACCGTCAGTACACAGCTGCTTGTCGGGCAGAGACCTTTGCTCCATTGCCTCAATATATTCCACAGGCACAAGGCTTTCCGCCTCAAAATGGGACTTGCTTTCGATCTTAGCGTCCAGATCGCCTATAATAACGCCCGTAACAATACCCTCGATCCTGCCGTTCACATAGCCCCTTACAAGCCCGCTGACAGTGACCTTGCTGTTTTTGTATACCGCCCTCTCCCGCTTTTTAAGAGTAAAGGAGGTCTTTTCGATAATAACATCGCCCAGAATAAGTATCTGAGGCAGCGCAAACATTACAAGGCAAATGGAAATGACCGTCCCCCTGCCAAGGCAGGTGCCGATAGCCGAAATAATAGGGTTAGTGGAAAGAATGCCTATAAGGAAGCCCGCCGCCGCCAGCATAGTTCCCGAGGTAACTATCGTGGGGAACGCCTGGTTAAGCGTCTCCGTAATGGCCGACTTCATGGGCAGTTCCTTTTTAAGCTCCATATATCTGCTGGAAATTACAATAGCGTAGTCGATATTTGCGCCCATCTGAATGGAGCTGACTATAAGATAACTGAGAAAATACAGCGGCTTGCTGCTTAAATACGGGAACGAGAAATTGAGCCATATGCTCCCCTCGATTATCACAATAAGCAGCACAGGCAGCCCCGCCGACTTAAAGGTAAACAGAAGTATGATTATAACAAACAGCGCCGACAATATGCTTATCATCATATTATCGTTGGAGAACGAGCTTGACAGATCGTAATCCGAGGTGGAATTGCCCACAATATAAGCGTCCTCGGGATAATATTTTGCCATTACCTCATGAACCTCGTCCAGAAACGCAAAGCTTTCTTCCCCTTCCTCGGGCAGATTCGAGTATAAAAGAATGCGGCTGTACTCGTCGGTTTTCAGCTGTAAAAGCGCCTTGTCAAGAGTCTCATGCAGTTCATCCAGACTGCTTTGCAGGTCGTCATCCAGATTCACATATCCCTTTTCCACCTCGTCATAAGCAAATATGAACATATCAATAAGAGGCACTCCGTAGCTGTCCAAACCGTTGACCACCTCGCCGTAATCCTCGTCATTAACGGCATAAGCAGCATATATCACCTTTGCCACCTCATAATCCAGCTCCGCCAGTTCGGAAAACTGCCTCGGGGTCAGCTTATCCGTCAGCATATAATTGTCCATAGCCTCGATATTGGCAAGCCCCAGCATGGAATCCGTACCTTGCAGCCTTGTAAGCTCCGAAATAAGCTTCCCCTCTTTTTCATAATCCCCCGAGGGCACAACAATGGCAAGCAGATTTGTGCTGCCGAATGAATCCTCGATCTTCTGTGCGGCAAGCTGTGATTCGTTTTTACGGGGCGCTTCGATCATGGTGTTGCCGTAAGCATAGGGGCACTTGTTTGAAAACGAAAACCCTGCCGCAGCCAGCACCACAAACAAAGGCGGTATCACATATTTTGTTGCAAAAGCAAATTTTCCCACCGCCGAAATTTTCGGCACAAAGCTCTTGTGGGCGCTCTTGTCGATAAGCTCCGAAAACAGCATAATAAGCCCCGGCATTAAAGTGAACACCGACAGCAGACTTAAAAATATCGCCTTTATCAGCACTATCGACAGATCCGCCCCTATCTTAAAGCTCATAAACGCCAGCGCACCAAGTCCCGAAATAGTGGTAAGGCTGCTGGAGGATATTTCGGGAATTGCCTTGCTGAGGGCTGTAATGCAGGCTTCTCTCGCAGGCATTATCCTGTGCTCCTCGGTGTATCTGTTCATTAAAATAATGGCGTAGTCAATGGCAAGAGCCAACTGCAAAACTACCGTTACCGAGTTTGATATAAAGGAAATTTTTCCGCATAAAAAGTTAGTGCCCTTGTTAAGAAGCGCCGCCGACCCGAAGGTCATCAGCAGCACAGGCAGCTCCGCATAGGAATTCGAGGTAAACAGCAGCACCGTTATAATAATGACCACCGCCACCAGCGACACCACCTGCATTTCCTCATCAAGCTGCGCCTGCTCGTCGCTGCCCACAGCGCTGTCTATGTACAGGTCATAGGGGGCGAGCAGCTCTTTTATCTCGGCCATAGCCGCAGCGCTTATCTCGTCCCCCTCTTCCCCGTCAAAGGTCACCGAAAACAGGGCATATGTATTCTTGTAATGCTCCCGGGTTCCGTCAAATTTCGCCTCGGAAACGCCGTCAACAGCCTCTATCTTCTCAGCCAGCTTTTCCGCCTGCTCCTTTGTAACATTCGCCACCATCACCGAACCCGAGCCGTAGGTGATGAACTGATCGTTCATTACCGTAAGTCCCTGTCTTGTTTCGGTCTCCTCCGCAAGATAGGTGGTAACATCGTCCTCCACCTCTGTCCAGCCCGAGGCAAACACGGAAAAGATCATTGCAAAAATAAACAGCAGAAAAAACAAATTCCGCTTGTCAACAATAAATGCCGCCAGCTTATACATAAAGCTCTCCTGTTCCTCCGTTTCCTTGTTATCGGATAATTTGAGGTCTGCCAACAAATATCGCCCCTTTCTGAAATATACAAAAATTATAACCCGAATATGTACAAATTGCAATAGACATTTTACGGAAAATGTATAGAAATGGGGGAGATTTTATGGTATACTTATTAAAAGGAACTTGTGCAGAATGCTCAAACGCCGCTATGGCTTTTTCCCCTCATACGCCAAGGGGGGCGGCTTTTAAGCGCACAAATTTGCCTTACGCTTGTATAATCCAATATATCATATATCCACGCACTTGTCAATAGCTGTATGCAAATTATATGCATTTAAGCCCGCATTCTCCTTATTACACAAAACCGTCCATAAATTTTGTTGATTTTGCGTTAAGCTATATATTGAGGTGATCTCCAATGAACCAAAAGATCCTGCAAGCATTCAAGACCCGCCTGAATGAAATGCCCTATGAAAAAATAAAAATAACCGTACTGCCCAAATAAGCGCTTGACATTTACAGTATTTTATGATATACTTGTTGATGTGCTTAATTGCTATACAAAACGAGGTGACCTGCTTTTCTGTAAAAGCATGAAGCTTCTCGGTTATGGATCATGGTGAGATCGTGGAGCGCGGAAGTCATGATGATTTGATCACAG
>CAMWIR010000038.1 GCA_947174365.1 uncultured Ruminococcus sp.
CCTCCCCTCTCTTTGGGTGTCCCCCTTTGCACCGTCACTTACAGCTGCCTGCCAACCTACGCATTTCACAAACAAAGTAACATTTCATTTGATAATCAAGTCACAATTGCCAACAAATGAACGCTTTTCCAAACACAAACAACCGCTCCACGGCGTATGAAAGGGAAAAACAGCCCTGCGGCGTTTGAGCGCTTATTATAATTCTTAAATAAGAATTATTAATTTAATATAATATTCATAAAAATAGTATATAATAATTTTAATAGAATATTTAAGGAGGCAAGTCTATGAAAAACGAAAAGATCCGCCGTATGCAAACACAGCAGATGATACGTACCGCCCTGCCTGTTATAGGCGCGCTGTTTCTCTTTTTGATCTCCGCAGGCTATATCGCCTACAGAATGATAAGCAACTATAACTATAACGAACGCTGGAAAGACTACGATGAATGCGGGCTGGGCTGATATGGTCGATACAACTGTATGCATTTACAATGCTTTTATAAAAACCATGTCCGAAGCAGGGGATATAGAAAACGGATATGTCAGAATAGCCGACGGCAAAATAACCGAGGTCGCCGGCGGCTGCCCCGATAAAATTTCCGACAAAGATATCAATGCAAACGGACATATCCTTTGCCCCGGCTTTATCGACATACACACCCATATGGGGCTGATAGGCGACGGCATGGGGCAGGAGGGGGACGACGTAAACGAGGGCAGCGATCCCGTAATGCCCCACCTGCGGGCGATTGACGGAATAAATTTCCGTGACAACTGCTTTACGGATGCCGTAAAAGCAGGGGTCACCTCGGTTATAACGGGAGTAGGCTCGCTGAACCCCATAGGCGGCGATATGTTGGCAATAAAGACCGCAGGGCGAACCCCAGACGAGGCCGTTATCTGCCGTGCAGGGATAAAATTTGCCCTGGGCGAAAATCCCAAATCCTATTACACCGACCGTGAGGAAGCCCCTCAGACCCGCCTTGCCACCGCTGCCCTTATTCGTGAAGCGCTGTACAAAGCGCAGCGCTATATGGAGCAAAAAGAATCGGCGGAGGATATGTCCGATCTGCCCGAATATGACATTAAGTGCGAAGCGCTCATACCCTTGCTGAAAGGGGAGCTTGCCGCCCATATCCACTGCCACCGTGCGGACGATATACTTACCGCCCTGCGTATACGGGATGAGTTTAATTTGCGTGCCTTGCTTGTCCACTGCACAGAGGGTCACCTGATAGCGGATATTCTGGCGGAAAAGCAAGCAGCTGCCGTAATAGGGCCTATAATATGCGACAGGGGCAAGCCCGAACTTGCGAATGCCTCCCTCTGCAATGCCGCAAAGCTTATAGAAGCAGGCGTTCCCATTGCCGTATGCACGGATCACCCGGAAAACCCCATACAATTTCTTGCCATGGGCGCTGCCCTTTGCGCAAAGCACGGCCTGCCCCGTGACGAGGCGCTGAAAGCAATCACCGTTAACGCCGCAAAGCTGGGCGGTTTCGGATACAGGACAGGATCGGTCGAAACGGGAAAGGACGCGGATCTGATCCTGCTTGACAATGATCCCTTTGACATTTTTACAAATGTGAC
Source organism: uncultured Ruminococcus sp. (assembly GCA_947174365.1). GTDB lineage: Bacteria > Bacillota > Clostridia > Oscillospirales > Ruminococcaceae > Huintestinicola. The sequence goes on from CAMWIR010000038.1 coordinate 1,593, forward strand.
CATGACAATGGTCGGTGGAAAAACAATATTTAAAAATTAACTTTTTATATATTTTCGAGGTATCGAATCGGAGGTTTACTTATCTGACCTCTTACTTCTCACCTCTAACATCTGAAGGAGGACTGTAAAAATGAAGATCCACTTTAAAAAATTAGCGGCTATGTGTATGGCTCTGACAATGTGCTGCGGAGCTTTGACAGGCTGCGGAAATAATGACGAAAAGCCCTCGGACAGCCCCGAGGCAACAGCTGCGGATAACGGCGGCGACAGCAGTAACGGCGATCCTGCCGACAATTCCTCGGAAAGCCCTGAGGAAACCGCCGGCGGGATCAAAGCCGTTTTCGGAGAAATACGCACAGAGTATAACGAAAATCTCGATCTGTCGGAATTCCCCCTGACCGCCTCGGAAGTGCCCGAGGACTACAGCCTTACGGTGGAGGCGGAAAGCGGTGAGTTTTTCGGCAGCGCCGCCGCCCATGACTTGCCCGAAGCTTCGGGAGGAGGCTTTGTGAACGGCGTGAATCAGGAGGGCGACGAGCTTAAAATGACCGCAAATATTGAATACAGCGGCTTTTACGACCTCAATTTCCTGACCATGGGCAGCAACGGACGTGTGAACAACGTGCTGATTGACGGAATGAAGGTGGGGGATATCACCACTACCGACCCCGTGTTCTTTGCGGACACGCCCCTTAATAATATTTACCTGGAGGCAGGGGAGCATACCGTTTCCATAACCCCCAGCTGGGGTTATGTGGACATTGACTGCGTAATAATTTCCGCAGCCGCAAATCCCATTACCGAAGCGGATTACGCTGTCGAGCCTACCCTTACAAATCCCAATGCGGACGAACGCACAAAGAGAATGTTCAAATTCCTTTGCGACGTTTACGGGAAATATTCATTGGCAGGACAGTATGCCGACGAGGGAAGAGCCTCATCGGAATTTGAGAAAATAACCGCTAAAACAGGAAAATCCTTTGCAGTTCTGGGTCTGGACGTATCGGGCTACAGCCTCGGTTCAAAAGCCCACGGCAGCGAGTCGAGAACCATAGAATACGCCTACGACTGGTACAATAACGCAGGAGGCATTGTTCAGCTTTGCTGGCACTGGACATCTCCCGAGGATTATGCCGTCAACGCAGGGGACAACCCTTGGTACAGCTCATTCTACAAGGAAGGCTCAAAGCTTGATCTGGATAAAATAATGAACGGCGAGGACGACACAGGCTATCAGCTGCTTATGGACGATATCGACAATATGGCAAACGAGCTTGCAAGACTCAGGGACGCAGGCGTTCCCGTGCTTTGGAGACCTCTCCACGAGGCTTCCGGAGGCTGGTTCTGGTGGGGCGACTGCGAGGCGGAAAGCTATATCAAGCTCTGGAATGCAATGTACGATAAAATGACAAACGAGCATAACCTTACAAACCTTATCTGGGTATGGAACGGACAGGACCCCGCCTGGTATCCCGGAGACGAAACGGTGGATATCCACGGCTGGGATATCTATGCCGGAAACCATGTAGACACCTCACAGAGCGGACGTTTCGAGGATATGGCGCATAACTACGGTGACAAGGCAAAGCTTATCGCCCTTACGGAAAACGGCTGCGTAATGGATCCCGACAAGGTAATGAACGACAACGCCCGCTGGCTCTTCTGGGGCACATGGGCAGACCCCTTTACCATGAAGCTGGGTGTGGTGCTCAATGACGAGTATACCACCATAGAGCTGCTGACAAAGGCGTACAATCATGAAAGAGTGCTGACACTGGACGAATTGCCCGACCTTAAAAATTATCCGCTGTAAGGAAATAGAAAACTGCAGCATTTTGCCCTGCAAAACAGCAATAACAAGAGCACACTCATATAGTGCCGCCCATAAAAGCGAAGCCGCTGACAGCTGCAAGCAAAATAAATCGGCCGACCAAACCGCATAATATCAATCACAACTTACAAGCCAAGATGAAAAGCCGGATTTTTCATCTTGGCTCATTTTTATATTTTCGTCATAACTCACAAAAATCCCGCATATTTTCCGCAAAAAACGTAAAAAATACTAATACCCAAAAAAATTTCGTAAATTTGGTTATATTTTTTTACTCATATTATGTTGACATAACCTCAAAAAAGGTGTATTATTAATAATGAGTAGTTTTGTAATTTTTTCTGAAAGGAGAGGCGCACCGGCTTTGGTAAAAATTCCCAAGGGATCATCTTTTAAAACAGAATGACTCCGACAGGCATACCCGCAATGTGCGCTTTGCAGTCATGTATTTCGGAAGCGTTAAATTTTTTAAACATATTATTTTAACAGTAGTGTTCGGATGGATAGGCGTGGCAACAGTGCTGGCCGTATTTTTCGCCGTGCGCTGCCATATGCTCACCGAGGAGGCAAAGGCCGCAGACGCAGGCGTTGCCACCGATAACCTCACGATCGAAGAATACGTAGGGCAGATGAAAAGCGCAGGGTACACCTCTGCGGATATCCTCTATGCTGTTGAACAGGCAGACCCCGAGGGATTTGCGGGATATACGGGAAGTGTCGGTTCGCTTGGCGCATTACCTGCAGGACTTCCTGCGGAAATTATCCGTGAAACGGAAATTTCGGAGGACGACCCGGCAGGCACAGAGGATAACAAAGCAGGCTCGCCCGCAAACGAAAAGCCCGGGCAGCCGGAGGATATGTCGGGCAGCGAAAATTTGCCGACGGAAAACTCTTTCGATGCAAACATTTCAGTCTCTGCCGATATTCTCTCTTTGTTCCCGCAGCTGTATGCCGAGAAAGCGGAATATACCGTGACTCCCGACAGCAAAACGGTTTTCCTTACCTTTGACGACGGACCTTCCGCAGGAACATACGATCTGCTGTACATTCTCAAAAAACACGGGATCAAAGCGACCTTCTTCATGTCCGCAGGCAAGACCGAGCAATGCAGAGAGCAAATGGCGGCAGTCGCAGAAGCAGGACACACCATAGGCGTTCACTCCTTTGCCCACGACCCCGATACCGTTTACACCTCTGCGGAAAGCTTTCTGACCGACTTTTACGATACCTACAAAATGATATACGATGCCACAGGGGTAAAGCCTTGTATTTACCGTCTGCCGGAGGGGGGCGATCCCGAAATACTTGCACAGATACGGGCGGAAATGGACAGAAGAGGATTTACCGAATTCCCCGCAAACTGCGAATCGGGCGACCGTTCTGCCGATAAAAGCTGGCAGTATATCTATGACACTTCCATTGCAAATGTTGTTTCTGCCGGCGGTGCAGCCGTGCTTCATCTTCACGACAGCGCCGATGATTACATAACAGTGCTTACTGCCGATGATATCATAACCTGTCTTGAGGATGAGGGCTACACTTTTGCCGCCCTGGACAGCAGCGTAAAGATCGATAGATAACCCGAAAGGATTTGATAAAAATGAGCTTAAAGGACAACTTTAATCAGGCTCTCAAAGAGCTTTTGAAAAATGAAGGGCTTGTAGGTGACGGACTTAAAGGCTCAGGAAATAAAGATGCCGACAGGTTTAAGGACGCTGTACCCGAAAGCTCGGGCGGCGAGAGCCTTACCCCGGGTCCGGGCTTTTCCCCCGAGGAGACTTACGGCGCTCCCGAAGGCTATGCCACCGGGATTTCCGACAGACTGAATGAACCCGCCGGACAAACGGATTCACCCGAACCTTCCCCCGAAGATTTTATTCAGTCGGTACATAACAGAAACAGCCCCGACCCCTTTGCGGATTTTGACGATCCCGTTACCGAAGCGGCAGAGCCGTCCCGAGGCGAAAGAACACAGCGCCCCGAAAGGTTTGAATACACCACCTCCGAGCAGCCGGGCAGCAGAGCTGCAGGGGGAAATGATTACGGAAGCGTCGGCAGTCGGAGCAGCAGCGGATACGAAAGCAGCGCTCCTTACGGGAGCAGCCCGAGAGGCGACAGCGGTCAGACCTATCCCAGAACGGGAGGAGCATACGGCGGCAGACCCTACGGAGAAAGCTCCTACGGCAACCGACCCTACAGCGGCGGATATGCCCCCGGAGCGGGCAGCGGATTCAGAGGGGGCAGACCTCCCGAGAATCCCTATTACGAAACCGAGGAAACCACCATTATTTCCCGAAACACACGTATTAACGGCGATGTAAGCTCCTTTGCCAACATAACCGTTGAGGGCAGCGTGCAGGGGGATATCAAGCTTACCAAGAACATAAATGTTTCAGGCAAGGTCGTAGGTAATATTGAGTGCAACAATGCTGTAATGGCAGGTGCGCAGATGCAGGGCAGCATAGCCTCCAAGGGGCAGGTGCAGATGGATCATGACAGTGTGCTTCTGGGCAACATTGCCACCCAGTATCTTGACCTTAACGGCAGGATCAAAGGAAGTGTGGACGTAGGCGGCAAGGCGGAATTCAAAAATGATGCCGTTATTGTCGGGGACATCACTGCCTCCACCATTTCCGTAATTGACGGCGCTGTTATCAAGGGCTATGTAAACACCACCTTTATGCAGGAAAGCACCTCCAATGTATTCCCCGAAGCGATAACCGTCGGTGAATAGGCAAGCATATTGCCGCAGCCGACCGCTGTATCGGACAGTGGCGTAATGTATTTCGCTTTCCGTTAACTTTAAAATTATCGAGTCTTGTTTATGTATCTTAAATGTATTAAAATGCTCCGTGACCGACAATTATAATTTTCAATAACTTATACTTAAAAACCCCTAAAGTATATCCGATAAAATTCATGGCGTAAACACAAATCTTTTCGCCTAATGAAAGGACGGTACATTGATTATGCCGGGCAAAATTTACGATTTATCCGATCTGGACAATTTGGAGCTTCCCCCGCTTCCCTCTCAGGCTGCAAAAAAGACGGCAGCAGCGCCAACGGCACAGGAAACAACACAAGCTCCCGCTGCGGCCGAAAAAACTGCTGCTCCCGTCGATCCCTTAGCTGTCTGCGAGACGGCTTCGGCTGATAATTTTGAGCTGCCTCCGCTGCCTGTGAAAAAACTTGCTAAGGTGGAAGCACCAAATGATGTGACGAATGCAGCTGATAATGCTATTAGCTCCGATTCGGTAAACGCAGCAGTCCCCACAGAAACAGATTCAACTGCCGGCGGAGATCTTGATTTGCCCCCTTTACCCAAAAAAGCGGCAGAACAACCGTCCCCCGATAACCCGACTGCTTATTCAACCGTTGAGCAGACTTCCGAGGCAGGCGGAGCCAATGATTTTGATCTGCCGCCCTTGCCTGTACGAAAGCCCGATAATTCGGCTGCAAATACGGAAGCTTCGGCGAATGAAGCTGTCGCAGCGACCGAGACTCCCGTTGCTTATGTTTCCGAGACCGCAAATCAGACGGATGATTTTGAGCTGCCGCCTCTGCCCGCCAAACCCGAAGCGGAAAATTCGGAAACCGAGAACAGTACGGACAATGCAGACAGTGTAAACAATATCTCGTATGAGCCCCCTGCGGAGGAGGCTGCAAGCGACGGATTTGATCTGCCTCCTCTGCCTGAACGTAAGCCAGAAAATGAAGAAGCTGCCGCAGCTGACGGGTTCGATGAGACTGACGGGGCTTACAGGGAAGAGCATGCCATATACGATACCGTCCCCGAGAACCAAGCTGAGCCCGAACCCTCACCGAGGGAAGAAAAGCCCGCACCGAGAGTTTCCCTCGAGGATAATCCGGACATTGATCTTAATGATGTGACCCCCGAGGATATAGGGATAAGCGACCCCTCAAAGGTGCTTGCTCCCATGCACACCGCCAAGGAAGCAAAGGCAAGAAATGTCCGTGAAAAGATGAAAATGGATGAGCTTGCCATGAATATGGACGCGCCTATCCTTGACGACCTCAGCGATGAATATGCCGCCCCCGAAAAGCGTGCGGATGACCTGCTGGAGCGGGATTATCTTGAAAGTGATGAAAAGCAGGTGTTAAAGCAGCGGCTTCATGAGGATCTGGGGCGCCGTCCCGAGAACTTCAATGCAAGAGCCAGCCGCAATATGTACAACAAGCTTATGGAGGAAAAGAAGCTGAAGATCGCCAAAAAGGGCATGATGCTTTCCTTTATCCCCATAGTAATGCAGCTGATAGCCGCAGGGCTGTGCTATTTCAAAATGAACTGGGGCAATTACCAGTGGTTTGCCTATGTGGCGATATTCGGTGTAGCAAGCGCCGTGCTGCTGCTGATAAAGTCCAAGCATACGAAAATGTTCTCTATAATAATTTCGGCAATGACAGTGCTGATGTACGTAGGGCCCGGTCTTGTGATGTACGCCTTGGACGAAAAAATGCAGGCAGCAGATGATTACATAGTGCACATAGTCTGTGCCGCCGCCGCCGCCCTGCTGAATGTGGGAGCAATACTGCTGCTGACCAAAAACGAGCCGATAAATATTTACTATACAACGAAATTTAGAAGGAAATAACCGATGAGGCAAGAGAAATTCAAACTTTGGTTCTGCACTTCTCTTGCCTATTGTTTCCTGCAGATATTCCGTAACCATAAAACAAGCACTAAAAATGAGGAAAGATGAAAAGCCATCTTTCCTCATTTTTATGCACATCTTTACGAAAATCTATTAATTAAAATTATGGGCAAGAAACCGCCGCAAAAGCTTTAATATATGGGTTTTGCGGCGAGAGATTGTTTTTGACAAGGTGAGGGATTAGCATGATCGGCAGCTCTTTGAAATTTAATCCTCAATAGTTTTCTGAAGATTATCCGCAAGCTTTTTCAAATCTTCTTTTTCCTCGCTGTCGGGCATTTTTTTCAAAGCCTTTGAAATAACATCAAGAATAAGACGTATATAGCTGTTAAACTGTTTATCGGTCATCCCCATATTATTATGCCTCCCTTTTATTTTAGTCCCCGAACGAGATACCGATATCCTTAGCCGTCACCACATAATTTCCCTCGGGGTCAACGAACTTTGTCTTGCCCGCAACCTCTTCAAGTGGATTTTGGCTGATCTTTCCGTTCACCATAGCGACCGAGTAGCCGTATCTCCCGTCGGAAATAAGCTGCGCTGCACGAACGCCGAACTGAGTTGCCAGTATCCTGTCATAAGCCGACGGACTGCCGCCCCTCAGCATATGCCCGGGTACGCATACACGGGTCTCAATACCCGTCTCCCGCTGTATCTTAGCTGCAATGGAGGATGTCATGGTGGTTATCCCCGCCTCCTGGCGAAGCCTTGCACGCTCTTTCTTTTTCAGCTTAGCCTCTTCCTTGCTGTAAGCCCCCTCGGCAACCGCAACTATGGAGAAGCTGTGCCCGTTTTCCGCACGCTTTTGCATAGCCTCGCAGATCTTATCCTCATCATAGGGGATCTCGGGAATGATTATAGCGTCCGCACCGCCCGCAATTCCCGAATAAAGCGTAAGCCAGCCTGCCTTGTTTCCCATGATCTCCACCATAAGAATGCGGCTGTGGGAAGCGGCAGTGGTGTGCAGACGGTCAATTACATCGGTAGCAATATCCACCGCCGTATGAAATCCGAATGTAACATCCGTGCCGTAAATATCATTGTCAATGGTCTTGGGAAGTCCTATTACATTAAGCCCCTCCAGGCTCAGCAGATTCGCCGTCTTGTGAGTGCCGTTGCCCCCAAGGGTCAGAAGGCAGTCCAGCTTTAAGTCCTTGTAAGTGTTCTTCATCTGCTTTACCTTGTCAACATTGTCCTCGCCAATGTTGGAGATCATCTTAAAGGGCTGCCGCTTTGTGCCCAGAATAGTGCCGCCTCTGGTGAGAATGCCCGAAAATTCCGAGCTGTCCATTTCCCTGGCAATATTGTTGATAAGACCGTAATATCCGTTCTGAATGCCTATTATCTGAACCTTGTCATTACCAAAGGTCTCAAAGCACGCCTTTGCAACGCCTCTTATTGTAGCGTTAAGCCCCGGGCAGTCGCCGCCGCTGGTTAAAATTCCGATACGTTTTTTTGCCATATTGACCCTCCTGTATTATAACTTTGTTTTAGGAAATACCGATCAAACTTATGGACGGCATTTTCTCCGCCTCAGACAAGGAAAATATTTGACCGGCAGCTCCCTTTACTCTGTAATTTCCGTCTGAGCAGCTTCTCTGACAACTTTCCTTTTCGCCGTCACCTTGGCAGTCAGTGCCTTTTTGGGCTGTCTGCTTCTGAGGAATTCCTCAAACTGATCCTTCGGCATAGGCTTTCCGAAGAAATATCCCTGCGCCTGATCGCAACCGGATTCCTTTAAAATTTCCGCCTGACCCAAAGTCTCTATACCCTCGGCAATGGTTTCTATCTTCTTGGATTTGGCGATCCGGATAACAGCGGAAACGATCTCCCGTGAGATCTCGTCCTCCTCTAAATACATTATGAACGATCTGTCAAGCTTTAATACAGTTATGGGCAATATCTGAATATAGGAAAGTGAAGAATACCCCGTCCCGAAATCGTCCATGGAAAGCTTTACGCCAAGCTCCTTTATTTCATTCATCTGATTTACCGCATGGTCAATATCCTTGAGCGCAAGGCTCTCGGTAAGCTCCACATCAAGCCACCTGGGTTCAAGTCCCGTTTCGTCAAGAGCCGCTCTGATGCTTTCGGTAACATTGGTCTGATAAAAATCTATAGCGGTAAGGTTAATGGAAACCGTCACAGGTGCCAGTCCCATATCCTGCCATGCCTTGTTCTGCTTGCAGGCCTCAAACAAAACGAAACGGCTTATTTTCGTAATAAGCAGCGAGCTTTCTGCCACAGGGATAAAGTCGCAGGGAGGAACTACAGTGCCGTCCGGTCTTATCCAACGGATAAGCGCCTCCATACCCATAACGCTGCCGTCGTCAAGGCTTATCTTAGGCTGATAGTAAAGCACCAGCTCATTGTTTTCAAGCGCCTTTGACAAATTCCGCTCTATCTCATTTCCGGCAATTATCTTGTCGTGAGCATGGCTGTCAAAGCGGATCACCGAGCTTCTCGTGCCGTCGGAAAGATTAAGTGCAAATTCCGATCTGTCCAGCACCTGCGCAAAATCGGAAGATCTTTCGTCGGACATAAGACAATATCCTGCCGAGCAGGAAATATTCTGATTTTCCAGCCCCATTCCGCCGATAAGCGCAATATCCGCCTGTATGCGTGAAAGCAGCGACAGGGGAGTCTGCTCATTGCTGTCCTCCGCCCTTATGATAAGTGCAAAGTTATCCCCGCCTATTCGGGCATTGAACCCGCCCTCGGTAAGGTTTGCGCTGATGACCGCCGCAATTTCTTTCAGCAGGTAATCACCCGTATTATACCCGCAGGTGTCATTTATAATGTGGAAATCGTCAATATCCAGAACAATTACCCAGTAATCCACCCCCGCGTCGCTGTCCAGACAGGCAAGCAGCTCGTTGCCCAGCGCCATAAACTTGTTGCGGTTGTAGATTCCCGTAACATCGTCAATGTATGCCATTCGCTCGATAACAAGGTCCTTTTCCTTGTCCTTTGTAATATCCATAACAGCGCCGCCGACCTGAGCGCCGTTTTCTCCCTCTTCCAAAGCCTTAAAGCGGAAATTGTACCAGTGGTATTCACCGTCTGCGCTCATGGCTCTGAAATCCACCGAATGGATCTCATCCTGTTTTAAATTTTCCGCAGAATTTTTATTTCCCTGAGCAAAGGTGTCAAAAATCACCTTGTCCTTAGGGTGGAAAACCGCCCGCAAGTCATCCGAATCCACAAACCCGTTGTCGGAAACCAGATTCAGTGCCTTGCAAAGCTGCTCGGAAGCATAAAATCTCGACGAATTTTCATCCTTTAACAAAAGCCCTATTTCCGACAGACCCATGGAAATGGAATATTTTCTCTCGCTGTCCGCCAGCTGCTCCGAGTATGTGATAAGCTTCTGCCTCATATTGTGATTCTCCGTCAGATCAAGCCCTATGGACATCATAACGGTAATGCTGCTTCTGCGCTTTACAATGCTCGAAAGAATGGAAGTGTTCCACAGTGTGCAAACCGTCCCGCCGTTTTTGCACTTGATGTTGAATTCCTCGTCACGGCTGTTGATGATCGCCTGCAAATTATCCGAAAAAGCGTCCTGGGGCAGAACCTTCCGCAGCACCGAAAAGCTCTTCAGATCCTTTTCCGTGTACCCTGTAGCCTTTATAAACTCACTGTTTACCTTAAAATAGCTGAAAGAAGTATCCCAGATAATAGCCATTGAGTTAAGCTTATTCATAAGCTTGACCTGGTTTTCCAATTCCTTGGAAGTCCTGACGCTTCCCTCGTAAAAGATCACGCACAAAGCGGCAACAACAAGCCCTACGCCCGTAATAGCCACTGCATAAAGGATCTCCTTGGCGGATTCAAGATTTTCCCGCACAATAGCAGCCACCAGTCCCGCCATAGCAATAAGGGCTATGGCAGCAATAATAGCCGCCAGAATTCTCTTAGCGATCCTTCCTTTATTTGTCATACGCCCACCGTCCTTTTGTCCCGAAAAAACATTCCTATTTTATATAATTGCAAAAAATCACTCTCAGATGATATTTTATACGAAATGACATAAATTATATGTCAATCCAAATTTTGTTACAATTGCTTATATTTATTATACAATTGTTTTGAAAATTTGTCAATATGACAATATGAATTATTTGTATTTGTTTTGTATTTCTTTTAATAATTTTGCTGTCGACATACAGGGAAAAGCGCCGTTTGTTTTAAAATTACGCCTTGACCTTTGAAATATTTCGGGAAATATAACATAACAAAAACGCTCACGCTGCTAACATAATTACTCGCTTGGCATATTGCTTTACTTTGTTTTGATCTGTCAGCGACTTCGCCCTTACGGGCGGCAGCATGGAACGTGTGACGTTCGTCACACGTTCCTATGCTACACCGCCGCCCGACGTGAGTTTGTTGGTAGTTGTAAAAATGCTTGTATGACGTTAATTTACTTGACCCCCTTTTCTTGCCGTCGGGCGGCGGTTTGCGGGGGTGCTCTTGAAGTGCGTTAGTTTGCAGCGGCTGTAAGAGGGGGCGCTGCCCCCCGACCCCCGCCAGGGGACACTGCCCCTGGACCCCGCCAAAGGCTCCGCCCTTGGAACCCGAGTGGAGTGAGTGCTCTAACCTCTAACCTCTTACCTCTAACCTCTCTCCGCGAACACCTCTACCGCCTCTCTCATGACCTCCTGCACATTGTCCTTAGCTTTAAGCTGAATGGAAATATACGGCTTTTCCGCCGCTCCGTCCGCTGTCACTCTCCCCTTAAAATGACTTACAAGCCCCTGCACCTGCTCCAGCGAAGCGGTTTTCACAAACATAAGCAGCGAGCCGTTTCGCTGGGTAATTTCCTTTATCCCCGCCCTTGCCGCAAGATTTCTCGTAAGCGCTACCGTAATAAGCCCCTCGATCGACCTCGGCGGGTCGCCGTACCTGTCTATAAATTCATCCAGAAGATCGGAAGCCTCCTCCTTGCTCGTCACCGCCGCAATTTTCCTGTATGCGTCAAGCCGCCCCGAAAGGCTCTCAATGTAATTGTCGGGAATATGCGCTTCAATTTGCAAATCTATCAGGCAATCCTCGGGCGCAGGAGGCACAGCCTGCCCCGTCTCCTCCGCAATAGCCTCATTCAAAAGCCGCAGATACATATCATATCCCACAGCCTCCATATGCCCATGCTGCCGTCCCCCGAGTATCGAACCCGCTCCCCTTATCTCAAGGTCACGCATTGCCACTCTGAAGCCGCTGCCGAATGATGTAAATTCCCTTATGGCGTCCAGCCTCTTAGCCGCAATTTCCGTAAGCACCTTCCCCCGCCTGAACGTGAAATATGCAAACGCTCTCCTGTTGGAGCGACCCACACGCCCCCGCAGCTGATACAATTGGGAAAGTCCCAGATGATCCGCGTCCTCGATTATCAGCGTGTTCACATTAGGCACATCTACCCCCGTCTCAATTATCGTGGTGCAAACCAATATGTCGATCTCATGCTCCACAAGGTCGGTCCAGATATCCGATAACCTGTCCTCGGACAGCTGCCCGTGAGCCACAGCGATCCTTGCGTCGGGCAAAAGCTCCGCTATCCTTGCAGCGCACCCGTCAATGGTCTCCACCCGATTGTGAATGTAATAGATCTGCCCTCCGCGCCGAAGCTCCTTTGACATAGCCCCTATTATTGTGTCCATATTGTGCTCGATAACATACGTCTGCACAGGGTATCGGTCAACAGGCGGCTCTTCGATAACGCTCATATCGCGAATGCCGCTCATAGCCATATTCAAGGTTCTCGGAATAGGCGTTGCGGATAGCGTCAGCACATCTATCCCCGTAAACGCCTCCTTGAACCGCTCCTTGTGGGCAACTCCGAACCGCTGCTCTTCGTCAACTATCGCAAGTCCCAAGTCCCTGAATTTAACATCTTTCTGAACCAGCCTGTGAGTGCCTATCACCATGTCAACGCTGCCAACAGCCAGCTGCCGCAAAATCTCCTCCTGCTGCTTTTTCGTCCTGAATCTCGAAAGCAATTCTATCGTAAACGGAAAATGCTCAAATCTCTTTACAGCGCTCTGGTAATGCTGCCATGCAAGCACCGTCGTCGGCACAAGCACAGCGCACTGCTTTCCGTCCAGCATTGCCTTGAAAGCCGCCCTGAACGCCACCTCCGTTTTCCCGAATCCCACATCTCCGCAAAGCAGTCTGTCCATGGGAACAGGCTTCATCATATCCTGCTTTATTTCCTCCGTGCACCGCAGCTGATCGTCCGTCTCCGAATATTCAAATCTCGCCTCAAAATCGCTCTGCCAGTCGCTGTCCGCCGAAAAAGCAAAGCCCTTTGTGTGGCTGCGCTTTGCATATAATGCAATAAGCTCATCCGCCATATCCTTGACTGCCCGCTTGACTTTTCCCTTTGACTTCTGCCATTCCCCCGACGACAACTTATTAAGTTTAACACCCCCCTCATCACGAGGCCCTATATATCGGGAAATAAGGTCCATCTGCGTAACAGGCACGTAAAGCACATCCGTCCCCGCATATTTTATTGTAATGTAGTCTTTGGTTACCCCCTCCAGCTCCAGCTTGCGTATCCCTTCAAATTTCCCTATCCCGTGACAGGCATGAACCACCAGGTCTCCCGGCGTAATATCCGCCAGAGACTTTATTTCCTCGCCCTTTTTCTTCTTCCGCAGCCGTCTTTTTGAGGACATAGCCCTTGCTTGTGTGATAAGCGCCGTCTTTATATCGGGATAATCATACCCCGACGACAGGCAGCCTGTCGTAATAAGCACATGACCCCTTGTAAGGGCAGACTCGCCCCCCATTACCGAGCAGGGGATACCCTCTTCACGCAGATCGTTTGCAATTATAGGCAGGGTTTTCTCCGACCCCGCCAGTACCACAACCGAATAATTCCTTGCCACAAGGCTTTGAAGATCCTCCGCCAACTGACGGATCTCACCGCCCCACGGCGCAGTCTGATACGCCGTTACCGACCAGCTTTTTTTTAACGCCACATCATTCTGCCGCAAAAACGAATCCGCCAAAAGGCAGGAAAATTCCCCCGCACTTTCGGAAATTTTCCCGAAATCCTCCAGATACCCCTCCAAGCCCCTGCACAGCTCACCCGTTTCCAGCAGCAGCTTTATATCCTCCATGTGCTGACTCATTACCCCCCTTGCCCGCTCGCCGCAGCTGTGATATTCGCTGAACATTACAGCGCTTTTCTTTTCAAGATAGTCAAAAATAAGAGCAGGCTTTTCATAAGCAAGCGGCAGATATTTGTGGGAATTTTCAAGGGTAAGCCCCCCCAGTGCGCTTTCTATATCCTGCATAAGCCCTGCCCTTATAAGCTCCGTCCGCTTGCCCCTGACAGATGCCGAAAGCTTCCTCGCCCTCTCCGCAAAATCCTCCGGAGAGTCAAACAAAACCTCCGCCGCAGGGGGGATAACAACACCCTCCACTATATCCGTCCGCCGCTGACTTTCCACATCAAAATGCGCAAAGGAATCTATCTCATTATCCCATAGCTCCATACGCACAGGGCTTTTCTCCTGCACGGGAAAAATATCCGCAATACTTCCCCTTACCGAAAACTGCGACGGCGACTCTACCACATCCCGCCTTACATACCCTGCCTTTATAAGCCGTCCCGTCAGCTCCTTAAAGTCAATTTCATCATCCTTTGTTATCTTTATCGTGCGGCTTTTCAGTTCCTCGGGAGGCAGGGTTTTCTGCATGACCGCCTCCACCCCCGCACAAATAATGCGGCAGCTGCCGTCCATCACCCTCGTCAGAGCGCAAAGCCGCTGATATTCATATTCCCTCGAAGCCCTGTCCACCCTCGTCAAAGTCAGGTCCTTTGCGGGAAACAAGCAGGCAATATCCCCCGCCATTTCATTGATATCATCGCAAAGCCGCTTAGCCCCCGCCTCGTCCTCTGCAATAATAAGCAGCGGCGCATTTTTGCACACATTTTCACTCACCATGACCGCCAGCTGCGCCTTGTGGATATATGAAAGCCCGTTCACGCTCAAAGGCGAAAAGCCCCTTGACATCGTACCCATAATATCCGCAATATCCAAATGCCCCAGAAGCATGGGCTTTATTTTCTCAAAGATCTGCATAAAAATTCTCCTCAAAATAACAGTCAGACTATATCCGTTCTTGCCTTTCGCTTGACTTGTATCAATAATAATTATTCCTGTTCACTGCCGCCCCATATTAAAACTCTGCGATCTGCCTAAATAGCACTATGCAACATATGCCGCAAATTGCCACCCTCCAAACCGCCTAAAAACCTCAACAACATTTTTCTTCTATGCAATCGCATAAAAATAACACCTTCCCCTTAAAATCAAAACAACGTGCAAAAATGCGCCAAAATCCCCCGAATTATCCAACCTCAACACATACCACGCATTACCCCTCAATAATATTCTATCACAAATCCCCTCACTTGTCAATAGCCTAACGCAAATTTATCCAACATTCAGCAAAATTTGCTGTTTTATACAAATTCAATTCATTTTGTTTATGCGTTTTGCGCTGTACAACAAAACTCTACTGCTCCGAATCACCGCAACTCGCAAAATCCAATCATCCGCATTATTTCAAGCAATGCCTCCGCTCATTTAATTATACTTATTCATCGCCCCGTCAATATCCCCTTTAAGAATCATCTCCACCGCCCCGCAGGCATTTTCGGTTGACACGTGCAGCTTTTCGATATCCTCTTTCGAGAAATTTCCCAATACCCACGCCGCCAGATCATATTCCTTTGAGGGCTTTTTCCCCACACCTATCTTCACACGGGGAAAATCCGCCGACCCCGTTAAATAAATGATCGACTTAATCCCGTTGTGCCCGCCGTCGCTGCCCTTTCGGCGTATGCGTATATCCCCGGGTTCAAGGCTTATGTCGTCAAAGCAGATTATCACCTTTTCAATGGGTATCTTGTAAAAGTTCATGGCCTCCACGACCGCCTCGCCGCTGTTGTTCATAAAGGTAGTGGGCTTCATAACAATACACCGCTTCCCCCCGATAACAGCGTCCCCCACAAGGGACTTGAACTTTATCCGCTTTATCTCGAAGCCGACCTTTGCGGCAAGAGTGTCCACTGCCATATAACCCGCATTGTGACGGGTGTTTTCATACTGCGCCCCCGGGTTGCCCAGTCCCACAATAAGGTATTCGGGAGACGAGGGCGCACCCGTGTTTCTTTCCTTTTCCAACTTATCGAAAATATCAAATATACTCATAATAAATTCCTTTTTTCGGAGGGTCGTTTTCATAACGCCCGCAAATTTTTATAATACCATTATCAAAGTTCCCGCACCGATCAACAGGCAGCCTGCAAGCTTTTTGAACGTAAATTCCTCATGCAGAAACACAAACGCCAAAACAAGAGTTAAAACAACGCTCAGCTTGTCAACAGGCACGACCTTGGAGACCTCCCCCGCCTGAAGCGCCTTATAATAGCACAGCCATGACGCCCCCGTGGCAAGTCCCGATAAGATCAGGAATATCCAGCTTTTTCTGCTTATATCCGTAAGCCCGTTCTGCGCATGAGTCAGGAACACCATTCCCCATGCCAAACCCACCACAACCACCGTTCTTATTGCAGTTGCAAGGTTTGAGTTCACTCCGTCTATACCGATCTTTGTCAGTATAGAAGTAAGTGCGGCAAATACCGCAGACAACAGCGCAAATATAAACCACATAAATATTTTCACCCTACATCTTACCGTTATACAGCGGATCAGACAACCTCAAAAGGGCGGAACAGCTGTATCCACAGCCATTCCCGCCCATATATATTATTGAAAATTTCTTTTTTTCTGCTCTGTTCCGCAAAACATATCCGCATACCGAAAGACAAGACATCAACATCTTGCCTCTTGCAGATTAGGCGTTGAACAGAGGAGAAATAGGTCTGTCCGCATAAATGCGCTCTATCGCCTGCGCAAAGGTGGGCGCAACGGGCAGAACGGTTATCTTGTCGATCTTCTTCTCCTCGGGCAGCGCAATAGTGTCAAGGAGAACAACTTCCTTGATAACGCTCTCGGCAATTCGCTCAATGGCAGGACCCGACAAAACGCCGTGGGTAGCGCAGGCCGTAACCGACTTCGCCCCGCCCTTTTCCATTATAGCCTTAGCCGCATTGCACAGCGTGCCCGCCGTGTCGATCATGTCGTCCACCAAAATAACATCCTTGCCGCTCACATCACCGATAATGTTCATGACCTCGCAGACGTTGGCTTTCTGCCTGCGCTTGTCAACAATAGCCAGAGGCGCTTCAAACTTCGCCGCAAAATTCCTCGCCCTCGTTACCGAACCCAGATCGGGAGATACCACAATGGTGTTGTCCTTGATATCCTTGAACTTCTCGATAAAATAAGGCACTAAAATAGGCACGCCCAGCAGGTGGTCAACGGGAATGTTGAAAAAGCCCTGTATCTGCGCACAGTGAAGATCCATGGACAGTACCCTGTCTGCCCCTGCGACCGTCAGCAGATCCGCCATCAGCTTTGCGGAAATGGGGTCTCTCGCCTTAGCCTTTCTGTCCTGCCTTGCATATCCCATGTAAGGGATGACCGCCGTAATACGCCCCGCAGACGCCCTCTTGAAAGCGTCTATCATAATAAGCAGCTCCATCATGTGGTCGTTTACAGGGGTGCTTGTGGACTGCACTACAAACACGTCCGACCCTCTCACGCTCTCCTTAATGGAAACGCTTATCTCCCCGTCGGAAAACGTAACCACCTCCGACTGTCCCAAAGGCAGCCCCAGCGCCTTGGCTATCTCGTTTGCCACCTTGGGGTTGGAATTTGCCGTAAAAATCTTAATGTCCTTGCCGTGTAAATTCATAAATTTAACCTCCTCTACTAGAGGCAAGAAGCTTAGAGGCAAGAGGCAAGATTTTTATTGCTCTCTTGATTCTCTGAACCGGAACCTCTGTAGAAACTTTATTTAAAAATATACATTATGTATATTTAACGACATTTTTATGTTTTGTAAAATTTTACATTTACTTTATGTATAATCATATTTAAAATCAACAATTTGTTTAACTGCCTTACATATACTAATGTACAAATAGTAATGTCAAATAAATTTGTACATTTTGTTGAATTTGCTCGCTATACAAAAAGTAATAATCACATATTTTATACACACTGTCAATCATACGTTATATACAGCAAGTATTATTTTAAATGTTTATACACTTTGTCATATTTATTTAAATTACAAATAGTAATATAACTTACTTATTATACATTTAGGACACCAAACCATGCTCTAAGTATACTAACAGTAATGTTTATACAATATTATACAATTCACAAACGCAGCTCACTCAATATACAAATAGTATTTTACATATTACTTATACATTAAGTAATATGTTTGCAAATTATACACTTTGCTATTATATACTAACAGTAATATTCAACATTATTATACAAATTGTACTTTATTTCCTCACGCATATTTATACAAATAGTATAATAACACAATAAAATTACAATGCATTTAAGCATTACATTTCGCAGTCCCCCAACAGCTAAGTGGCAGCACCCTTAAACGCCGCACCACGCCGACAAGTACGCTGCTAAAAGCCGTTCTACCCGCTTTCCGAGCGGTCAAAAGCTCTTGACTCTTGCATCTTGCCTCTTTATTTCTTGTTTTTCTCAATCCTGCTTTTTAACTTCTTGCAGCCGAAGCCCTCGATAATTTTCGTCTGCCCCCGCTCCACAGCCAAAGCCCCGTCGGGAACATCTCCCGTAATTGTCGAGCCTGCCCCCGTGTAAGCCGCATTGCCGATCTTCACAGGCGCTACCAGATTGGTATTGCACCCAAGGAAAGCATTGTCGCCGATAACCGTGCGGAACTTTTTCTCGCCGTCATAATTGGCAGTAGCCACGCCGCAGCCGAAGTTGACCCCGCTGCCCACGTCCGAATCCCCCACATAAGTAAGGTGAGATATAGAAGTGTTCTCCCCGATAACCGAGTTCTTGACCTCTACAAAATCCCCTATTTTAACGCCTTTCCCGATAACGCTCCCCGGACGCAGCTGTACAAAAGGCCCTATATGAGCGCCGTCCTCCACAACTGCCGAATTTGCCTGAACCGCATTCAGAACCGCATTTGCACCCACCACAGTGTCCTCTAAAATGCAGCCCATGCCGATACGGCAGTTTTCGCCTATCTCGGTGCTGCCTTTAAGAATAACATTCTGCATAATGCAAGTGCCCCTGCCTATTTTAACGTGTTTGCCAATGGTGACCCCATCGGTGCAGGTGAACTCCACGCCCTCATCCATCAACTTATTTATTATAGCAAATCTTGCCGAATTATTCAAGAGCAAAAGACCTTTTCTGTCATTTGCACCTAAAACGGCGTCGGAATTTGCTGAAATATAGGCATCTGCACGAAAACCCTTGCTGATAAGGATATATATTGAATCCGTCAGATAATATTCTCCCTGGGAATTGTTGGGCTTGATCTCCGTCAGCGCACCGATAAGCTTTTCCACCGAAAACCAGTACGCCCCCGAGTTTATCTCCCGTATCTTTTTCTGATCGGGGCTTGCCTCTTTTTCCTCCACAATGCCCGTGATACCGCTATCGTTGCGGATAATTCTGCCATAGCCGAAAGGATCGTCGATCTCCGCCGTTATCACAGTGACCGCATTACCCTTTTCCTCATGAAGCGCCAGCGCCCCAAGAATAGTATCTTTGTCAATAAAGGGCGCGTCGCCGTTAAGTATCAAAACATTTTTTTCCGCCCTGCTTTTGAGCCACTCCAAGGTCATCATCACCGCATGACCCGTGCCCATTCTCTCGGGCTGGAAAACCGTATGATAAGACTTGCCGCTCAAATGTTCCTCAATGATCTCATGATTAAAGCCCGTGACCACGCAGATATCGCTTATTCCCGCCTCCTCGCAGGAATCGGTCACCCAGTCCAGCATGGGCGTTCCCAGCACTTCAAACATAGGCTTCGGCAGGTCGGATTTCATTCGCTTGCCCTGTCCTCCCGCAAGAACCACTGCGCAGGCGTTTTCTGTGTTAGCTTTTGACATAAATAAACCCTCCGGATAATTTTTTATGATTATACTTTTTATAATTCGCTTTGATTATTACTAAAAGTTATATATTTCTTAATTATACAATATGTAGTATACTGTTTGTAAT
>CAMWIR010000039.1 GCA_947174365.1 uncultured Ruminococcus sp.
CTCTATCCTTCAACCCTTTTTTCTTTTTTGTCCAATATCTATTGTAGCACTACAAAACAAATTTGCTTGACATTCGGATCAAAAAATGGTAAAATATTATTTGAGAAAAAATAAGCGCTGTAAATCAAAAGTTGTGGAGGTAAACATGAAAAAGATCATTGCTTTTTCCGCTGCAGCGATAATGGCTTTAGGACTGGCAGCGTACAACATTAATAAAGGAAACATTGACAACGTTGACATTGACTACGGTAATTCCGACATATACTCAAAAGCAGATATGGATTCGGCAATTGAGCTTATCAAAGATGAGTTCACCGGCTTTAATGGATGCGAACTGCACATCATAAGCTACAATTCGGATGAATGCAACAACATTGAAAATATAAATTTGGATGAATGACCTCGCTCACGGAAATTATGAATTTACAGAGTGCATAATGTTTGTCAGCGATTTTCATTCGCCGAAAGACGGCGGTGCTTGTTGGATCCCGGATTATGAATATACTAATTGGCACTGGTGGCTTGCCCGTGCAGAAAACGGAGAATGGAACTTGATGACCTGGGGCTATGGATAATTGTCCTTGGTAAAATTAAATAACGAAAAAATTTTATTTGAGAAACAAGGTAAGTCAAAAAAATCTAACCTCTTACCTCTAACATCTAACCTCTAAAAGGAGTAAACCAATGGCACTGGACGGAACTTTTTTGCTGGCGGTAAAGCAAGAGCTGGAGCCGCTTATCGGGGGACGTATCGACAAGATACATCAGCCCTCAAAGGATGAGATCGTTATTGCAATAAGGACGAGGGAGGGGGGCAGCAGGCTGCTGATCTCCGCTTCGGGAAACAGCGGGCGGATACATCTGACAAGGCAGCAGATAGAAAATCCCCAGTCGCCGCCTATGTTCTGTATGCTGCTGCGCAAGAGACTGGGCTGCGGAAAGCTTACGGCAGTGCGGCAGGACGGGCTGGAGAGGATACTTTATCTGGATTTTGAGACGGTGAACGAGCTTGGCGATGTGGTGACGGTAACGCTGGCGGCGGAAATTATGGGGAAATATTCCAACCTTATTATGATAGACGGAAACGGCAGGATAATTGACGCGGTAAAGCGCACGGACGACGCTGTGAGCCGTGAACGGCTGATATTGCCGGGGGCTGTGTATGTGCCTCCCGAGCGGGGTGACAGGCTGAATTTTCTGATAGCCTCACGGGAGGAAATGAAAGAGAGGATAATGGGGTGCAGGGGGAAAAATCTTGACCGCTGTCTGGTGAGCATTTTCGAGGGGATTTCCCCGGTGCTAGCAAGAGAATGGATATTTACTGCTGCGGGGAGGGATATTTCCTCGGAGGAGCTGACGGCGGAAACGGCGGAAAAAATAACAGAGCGCATTCTTCTTACCCGTGACGAATTTTTCACGGGGCGCAGGAGGTACACCGTAATCAAGGACAGGCAGGGAAATTTAAAGGATTTCTGCTTTGTACCGATAACCCAGTACGGCGAGCTTATGGACACCTTTGAGTGCGGCTCGGCGGGGGAAACGCTGGATATGTTTTACTCGGAGCGGGACAGGACAGCCCGTATGAAGCAGCGGTATCACGATCTTTACAAGACGCTGGAGAATGCGGCGGAGAGAGTGCGCCGCAGGACGGAAAATCAGAAAGCGGAGCTGAAAATTTCCGAGGAGCGGGATATTTTAAAGCTGAAAGGCGATCTTATTTCGGCAAATTTATGGGCTGTGGAAAAGGGAATGAGCAGCTTTAAGTGCGTGAATTTTTACGATGAAAAGGGCGGAGAGATAATAATAGAGCTTGACCCAAGGCTCACGCCCTCACAGAATATGCAGAAGTTTTACAGCGGCTACCGCAAGGCGGATAATGCGGAAAAGCGTTTGCGGGTGCTTATTGATGAGGGGGAAAAGGAGCTTATTTACATTGACAGCGTGCGGGACGCTCTGGAGCGTGCACAGACCGAGGGGGAGGCTGCGGCGCTTCGTGATGAGCTGGCGGAGCAAGGGTATGTAAGGGCGCAGAAGGGCGCAAAGCAAAAGCCCCCCAAGGCTGCCCCCCCTATAGAATACACCTCTCCGGAGGGCTTTAAAATCCTTGTGGGCCGCAACAACAGGCAGAACGATCAGCTGACCTGCAAGGTAGCGGAAAAGACAGATATATGGCTGCACACCAAGGATATTACAGGGTCTCATGTGATAATAAGGGCGGAAGGCAGGGAAGTACCCGAGGAAACGATCTTATTTGCGGCGAGGGCGGCGGCTTTGCACAGCAGTGCGGCGAATTCCTCAAACGTGCCTGTAGATTATGTGAAGGCGAAATTTGTGAAAAAGCCCGCAGGAGCAAAGCCGGGTATGGTCATCTTCACCAACAACCGAACGGTTTATGTTGATCCTTTAGAGGTCATAGGTCAGAATTAAGAGGCAGGAGGCAAGAAAAAAATCTTGCCTCCTGCCTCTCAGCGTGTCGCTGAACCCGCTCGCTATTTTAGATAGAGGCGTTATGTATTCGGTGGCATGGTAACTCTAAAATGCGAAAATTCCCAAAACATTACTTTTTTTGTGCAATCAAAAAAATCCCGACAAATCCCCCTTATGACAAGGGCACACAAATCTAACCTCTTACCTCTGACCTCTCCCGAAAGCAGTAAAAAAGCAAGAGCCGAGGAAAGCGGCAGTCCACATTCCTCGGCTCTAAAACAAAGTAAATTCTAATGGCGGAGACGGCGAGATTCGAACTCGCGGGGGATCACTCCCTAACTGATTTCGAGTCAGCCCCGTTATGACCACTTCGATACGTCTCCTTGCAGAATTTTATTATAACATATTTTTTTTATGATTGCAATACCGTTTACAAAAAATTTACATTTTTCTGCGGAAAAGCATGAGGCAGGTGACAAGTTCTTTCTTTAAGGAATCAAAGTAAGCAACGATAAATATTAATCCCCATTGGAATTTTAAAGGGAACTGCCGTAAAAGCTTTTTAATATATAGGGTTTACGGCAATGGTTCCCTCATAATGGTAAATTGGCGTAAAATTTGTAAATATTTACAAATGGAGATAGGCAGCTTTTTTCATTTTTCCTTCGAAATTTTACATTGCCTATTGATTTTCGTGAAAATATGTGGTATAATTTAAGTTAGAGTTTCGGGAAGCTGTTTGATATTTCCCGAAATGCTCACAAATTCACAGAAAGGAATGGCTGAAAATGGGTCTTTTCGACAAGGAAAGCAAAAAGAAAAAGCAGGATCAGGTGGAGCTTCAGAATATTGTGCTTGATATAGACGAGAAAAAGTTGCAGGTTTCCGAGGAGTTTCTCGGGCAAATGACCAAAATTTACATAAGCAAGTATATGAAGGTCGTCAATGAAAATATTTCGGATATGGGCAGGATCTCCTCCATTGCGCTGTTGTTCAGAAAATATGAGGTCATCAACAAAAATCTTGATATGCTCATTAAAATAGAGCCTTACTACAAATATAAGAACACTACTCCCTCGGAATACAAGCTGGAGGTGGAGGAAAAGCAGGAGCACTTTATAAATTCCCTTATAGCACGGGAATGGAAGAAGGTAAAGCCCTCCAACACCTCGGTGCGGGATGACCCTATGCTGGAGAGCAAGGTGCGCAAGTTCTTTGCGGGCTTCGATCCCTTTAAGTCAAAAATGCCCCAGGGTTCTCTTGAACTGCTGGAAAACCTTTACGAGAGCGCATTCCCCGAGGAGACAAATACTTCGGCTGATAAAGCTGCACAGGCGGCTGCCGAGGCAATTGCAGGGGTTGAGGATGAGAATATGAATGTTTTTGTGGAAGAGACCTTTGAGGATCTTTCCGAGGCTGCCGCCCCTGCGGAGGAGAAGCCTGAGGAATAAATTTCCCGCAGATATTGTATACAGCAGTGCGATCCCGGAAGCCTGTCCCCGAAAAAACAGGTAAAGGCGGACTGTTAAGCAGCTTATTATCCCGCATAAATTTTGAATACAGGAGTAAATTATTATGAAAAAAACAAGAAAATTTGCAAAGACCGCAAAGTCATTGGCGATGGCTGCCGCAGTTATTATGTCGGCCTGCGTTTTCTCCGCCTGTTCGGGCGGGGCGAAAAACACGGTCAATTCCATTGATGACCTTTCGGGTAAGCACATAGGCGTTCAGCTGGACACGGTGGGGGATATTTTTGCTTCTGACATTGAGGGAGCTGTCGTGGAGCGCTATACCAAGGGAGCAGACGCTATTCAGGCACTAAAGCAGGGGGCAATTGACGCTGTTATAATCGACAATGATCCTGCAAATGTTTTTATTTCCTACAATTCCGACATTAAGATACTGGACGAGGCTTTTGCCGACGAGGAATATGCCATTGCCGTTCAGAAAGGCAACACCGAGCTTCTGAATGATATAAACGGCGCTTTGGCGGAGCTTACGGCAGAGGGCGTAATGGATAATATCAAAGCCAACTGGATAGGGGATTCGGCTACGGGCAAGCCTTATGTTTTCCCCGACGGTACATTCCCCGACGGCGGAATGGAGTCTACAGAAAAGCTTGTTATGGCAACAAATGCGGAGTTTCCTCCTTATGAACTGATGGTAGGAGAGGACGTAGGCGGCTTTGATGTGGATATGATGAGGGCAGTTTGCGCCAAACTCAATATGGAGCTGGAAATTAAAAATATGGAGTTTGACACCATAATCACCGCAGTGGAATCGGGCACGGTGGACGTGGGCGTTGCGGGAATGACAATCACCGAGGAACGTAAGGAAAAGGTGGACTTTTCCGACCCCTACACCACATCAAAGCAGGTAGTGGTGGTAAGGAAGTAACGACCCCGAAAAGGAGTTGGTTTTATGTTTTGCACATACTGCGGCGGGGAGCTGCGGGAGGGCAGTGAATTCTGCACCAAATGCGGTCAGAAGATAAGCCCCGAATATATCCCGCAGCCTGCTGTTCCTGCCGGGGAGAATAGGTCTGCCGGAGTCGGTTATGCAGAGCCGTCTTTTCAGATAAGGTGCGTGGGCTGCAATGAGATAATAGGTGACGAGGCTCACCCGGTGAACAACTGCCCTTACTGCGGCAGGGTGCAGGGACTGAATATTGCGGTAGCTCCCGACAGCCCGGGCGGCTATACAGGGCAGACGGTAATGCCGGGAAATTACGGCGGCGCCGGATACAACAACAGCCACGGCAGCGGCAACAGTACCGGAAGAAAATCCCGGGAGTCTTACGGCGGTGTCGGTAAGCGAATGGCAATTGCCACTGCATGCTTTGTGATTGCCGCCTTTGCTTTTATAATGGCGGGTATAACCGGCTTTGTTAAAGATGAATTCGTGCATGAAGAGATAATATGGCCGCAGTCGGGACTTTCCCAAATGATCCCGGGAATGAATGGACCGGGAGAAATTTACCGTGACGGCAGCGATACGTTTTCGGCGGATATTTACGAAATAAGCAAGTCCGATTATGCGACCTATGTGGAGCAGTGCAAGTCGGGCGGCTTTGATGTGGACGTGGTAAAGGATTATGACAGCTTTTACGCTTACAATGCCGAGGGATACAAGCTGACTCTTGACTATTATGACTACAGCGATGAGCTCAGTATACGGCTCACAGCCCCTATTGCCATGCGTAAAATAACGCTGGCGGACAAGGGACTGGGAGGGCTTCTTCCCGAGCTTCCCTCGGATATGGGATATATAGAGACAGAAACGGAAAGCTATATGAATTTCTATTTGGGCGAGGTCACAAAAGAGCAGTATGACGAATTTGTCACCTCCTGCATTTCAAACGGCTTTGATTATGAATACAGCCGCAGCGGGGATTATTTCTACGGCGACAACGGAGACGGCGTTTCCCTTACCGTGCAGTATGTGGGGAACAATACTATTGAGATAATGCTGAGTGATTAAAATATTGAGGCAGGATGAATTTGCTCATCCTGCCTCGTTTTTTATGGTTATTCAGTGGGCGTAGACATCATAATTCCGTTCGGTGGAATATGTATCATCGTTTCTTCTGTTCATGGTCTCCACCAGATAGTAGAATTCGTTTTTGTACTCGTCATTTTTGTAATCATACCGTGAAAGCTGCTCCAGAACGCCGTCGTAGCTTATATCATTGCAGTAGCGGCTGCCTCGCAGGATCATTCCGAAACGTGCGCATGCGGAGGCAAAGTTAAGGCGCTCGCTCATTTCGCTCCTGTGATCCTCCGCAGAAACGGGATAGGCAAGCAGACTGCTTGTGTCTCCGTCGGGCTGCTTGTAACGTATGCTGAGGGTCAGCAGGTCTGTGCTGTCGGAGGTCACTGTCGTTTCTGCTTTCTGAGAGTATTTCAGCTCAGTGCCGTCCATATCAACATCGCTGTCGGCAGGGATTATTTCGTAAAGCACGGTCACGCTGTGGCCTGCGCCCACTTCTCCTGCGTCCTTGGTGTCGTCCGCAAAGTCACGGTCGGCAAGCTTGCGGTTCTCATAGCCTATAAGGCGGTAGCCCTTAACATAGGCAGGGTTGAACTCAATCTGGAATTTAACGTCCTTGGCGGCGGTGAACAGCGTTCCGCTCATTTCGTCCACCAGCACCTTTTTAGCCTCCCGCTCACTGTCAATGTAGGAATAATTTCCGTTTCCGTGGTCTGCAAGAGCCTCCAGACGGTTGTCCTTGTAGTTGCCCGTGCCGAAGCCCAGCACCGAAAGGAATACGCCCGTTTCCCGCTTTTCCTCAATAAGCCCCGTCAGCTCGTCAACCGAGGAAAGCCCCACATTAAGGTCGCCGTCGGTTGCAAGGATAACACGGTTATTGCCACCCTCAATGAAATATTTTTCCGCGATCTCATAGGCGGTCACTATTCCCGCCGCCCCTGCGGTAGAGCCTCCTGCCGAGAGGCTCTCAATAATTTCCAGCACCTTTTGACGGTCGCCGCCGTCCGCACCCTCCAGCAGCACAGCGTCCTCTCCCGCATAGGTCACAATGGATATCCTGTCCTTTTCGCTTAAATTATCAGTAAGCATTGAAAAGGACTTCTGCACCAGCGGCAGCTTATCCGAGGAATACATGGACCCGCTCACATCAATGAGGAAAACAACGTTCATAGGCTCTCTGCCCTCAAGCAGACTGTCGGTGCTTTTGGTGGCAAGCCCCGCCATAAAAAGCTTTGTTTCGCTGTTCCAGGGGCAGTCGGAATATTCGGTGTACACTGAAAAGGGTTCGCCCTCACGAGGCTCGCTGTAATCGTAATCGAAATAATTTATTATTTCCTCTATCCGCACAGCATCGGGATTAATATTCTGCCCGTCATATATCATACGCCTGAGATTTGCATAGGAGGCAGTGTCCACATCTGCGGAAAAGGTGGAAAGTGGACTTTGGGAAACCGCAATAAATCCGTTTTCCGGCGCTCCGTCATATTCCTCGGTATTGACCCCGGGCGGCATAATATAGCCATTGTCTGTTCTGTTGACGGAAGCGTCCGCATTCTGTGAAGCGTCCGTATGCTGTAACATTCCTCTATCGGCAGCGGGCGCCATGTCAATGTCCTCAGCCCCTTCCAATGTGTCATAATCATCGGACGGCGAATAAGCGTAGTCGTTAGCAGTCATGATCGGGACAGTGTCTGCGGTAGTATAATTCCGCTCTTCATAGTAGGTGCCGCTGTCGCTGCTGCCGCAGGCTGCTAATGATGTCACGAGGGTAATGGCCGTTACGGCTGCATATATTTTCCTGAAATTTTTCATAATATCAAATCCTTTCGTGTTGTAGTGAAAACGGTCAACATCGGGGATTTACAGAGTATTACGGGAACAGGGAAGTTTATCGGCTGTGAAAGTCACAAGGGTCACGAGTCAATTGGTCACCCTGTGACCCTTCTCCATTTTTCAAACAGGTCGTCAAGGGAGCTTTCGGCCGTGATGTTCATACGGTCAAAGAAGAAGTCGTCGGGGTAAACCTGCGGGTAATCTATTGAAGCGCCGTCCCTTGCAAATTCCCAGCCGTTGTGGCAGACTATCTGCCTGTCGGCGGTAAATTCTATCTGAGGGGCATTGCCGAAAGCCACCGTCCTCTCGCCCTCCGATTCGCTTATGGGCAGCAGATATTCTCTTCCCGTCCGCAGGGCATATGGGGAGCGGGAAATTATCTCTGCGGTGCGGTCTGTCTCGGAAATATCGTCACTTATAAAGTGAATGACCTCCACCACATACCGCATTGCGCTGTCTATCTCCTCAGCGGAAATTATCCTGCAATCAAGGAAATAATCCGTCTCCGCCAGTACATTTTCCTCCACGAAATATTCTTCGTCCACATCATATGGGGTGCCTGTGGCAAGGGGGCTGTCGGTGGGGGCAAACTGCAATACCTCATAGCTGTCCGCATATTCGCAGTGGGTGCTGTAATTCCAGGAGGAAACAGCGGTAACGGTGCTTTCGATCTGTTCGGGAATGCCGTCCTCTGCGTCGCTGTTCTCAAAGTAGTTTTCTTCTGCCTCTTGTTCGGCAGCAAGTCCGGCGTCGCGCTCATCAAGGGCATTTTCGTAATAATCAGACTTGGAGGAATTTTCCAATTGAGTGGAGTCGTTAGTCTGAATTCCCCGCAGACCGATCGCCGCAATGAACAGGGCTGCAATGCAGGCGGCAGCACGCAGGGGGTGCTTTTTGGGAGCGGCGCATTCTGCCATTGCCGCGGTAAAGGGAGAAATGTCGCTGCTCTCGGGCTCATTTGACTCACGCTCGGAAATTTTTTCCCAAAGCTTATCCATATCGGGGCAGCTTTTTTCCAGAGCTTCTATGTATTTTTCGTTTATTTGTTTATTACTCATACCTGCGCCTCCCCGTATAATTTTTTAAGCTTTTTTATTCCCGAACTGTACCGCCAGGCGGCAGTGCCTATGGGAACGTGCATTATATCTGCGATCTCCGAAAGGGTGAAGCCGCAGTAGACCTTTAAATTAACGGTCTCCCGCTCGGCTTCGGAGAGTGCCGCAAGCATTTGTTCGACATTTACCTGCCCCGTGACCTTTTCCTCGGTGTCGGTGTTTTCCGCTTCCTCGGTGAATTTTTTATCCTCCGAGGAGGGAATATCCCGACGGTTTTTCCTGAGATAATCCACCGCCAGATTCCTTGCGGAGATCATCAGCCATTTTTTGTGCCCCACACCGCTGCGGTAAACGTCCGCCGCTTTTTTGAACCGCAGAAAAAATTCCGAAAGGATATCCTCTGCGGTATCAGGGCTGCCGCATACCGACAGTGCGGCGGAATAAACAAGCTTGCCGTATTCCCGGTAAATGGGCGCAAGCCCCTGCATATCCCCCTGCCGCAGCAGGTTGATACATTCTGTAAATCCCGTTTCAGTCATCTGCTTTTTAACACCCCCGCCGCTTTTTCATCATGCCCTGTTGATGAAATTTCACAGCAAATAATTATAGTGCGATTTTCTGACCCGTGTTCTGACCGTTTTCATTTATATACACGTTTGATCTATGTCATTTTTATGGCTTTTAATTGTAAATATTTTGTGAACATAAAAAGGGTTCGGAAATTTTCCCGAACCCTTTATTTTCAATGCCGGAATTTTTTATATCCGTATGTCATTCGCTCGCCTTGTTCAGCTTATCCAGCAGGGACTTTTTCGCCTTGAAGTTATCCAGCACCCCTCCTGCCAGCAGATCCATTCTGTAGGCTATGTACTCATCGTAAAGGGGAGCGTCGAACACATTCTCCTGAACATATCCGTTGAAGTCGGTTCCGTTCATATTTCCGCTCATAAGAATAAGGGTCTGCTCCAGCTTCAGCGCACGGCGCTCCTTTTCGGTAACATTTGCGGAGGAAAGCCTCTTGAGCTTATCCAGAACGGATATCTTATCACGTCTTATAGTAATATTTTCACTCTCGATCCCCGCAATTTCCCTTATGGGATTGGTGGCGAAGATCTCATCCGCAAAGGGGAAGTCCCCCTTGGGTACATCTGCCGTAATGTACATATCCCTGTCAAGCACCGGGTAAATAAGCTCCTCATAAACGGGCGCAAACCAATATCCCTCGCTGTCACGGAATATTAACGGATATTTGTAGCAAAGATCGTTGCCGCCCAGGGAACTGTCGTTGCAGGGGGCTTTCTCGGTGGTGTAGAAGCTGTTGAAGTCCGCAGCGCATTTTGCGGAGACCAGCTCGTCGATCTTTTCTGCGCTGTAATCGCCTGTGTCATCGGTATCGCCGTTCAGGAATATCCTGTTTCCTGCCGATATCTTTTGATAAAGCCCCTCGGAAAATTCCGCCACATTGGTGTATTTCCCGAAAAATTCCGAGAAGAAAGAAGAGGAAACATCATCGCTGATAAGCTCTACATTATCCTCCTTGTCCCTGCGGTAATGACTGTTTACATAGTCGGAAATGCGCTCCTTCATTTTTTCCGTTTCCGCGTCCGACAGGGGAGGGAATTCCAGTCTGTCGAAAATTATATCCATAGTGAGATCCCTCGGCACAAAGCCGTTCAAATACTTGAATCTGTCATTGGGCAGCAGCAGCGCCATTTTGGGCAGTATCTTCTGCTGTTCGGAAATGGATGTGGGTATCTTATTTGACATCACGCCCAGATACGCCAGCATTTCCGCATACTTTTTCATTATCTCGGCTTCTTTGATGTAGTTGAAATAGTAGCCGTAAACATAACCCTTAAAGAAATCCTTAACGCTCTTGTAAACTGTGGGGTTATTGTTTATCTCTGCCTTAAAGCCGTCTATAAGGGGCTTTATATTGGTGCAGTCCACTCTGTCATTGCCGCCCAGAAGCGCCTTTATAATTTCCTCCTGAGATTTATAGAAAAGCTTCCCCAGGCTGTGGCAGCAGCTGTCCTTATCAGCCTTCACAGCACCTGTGCGCTCCTCATTGAAGGACCATATGAGATACGCCCTGTGCATATTTTTCAGGGTCTCTTCCGACTTTTCCGTTAAGTCCTTTTCGTTTATCGTCCAGTTGGAGGATAAATGCCCCGTATCGGAAAACTCCTTTAATATAGCCTCTATCTCCTCCTTGAATGCCTCATAGGCAGGAGAATTGTCCATGCAGATAACAGCGTCCATAAGTTCGGGGGCTGCTGCTGTAAGGTCTAAAAGTACGCTCATTTTAACTGACAGTCCTTTCTAAAATTTGTATTGAAAGCTGTGCTTTTTCCTAATACATTGAAGAAAAAGCCGCCTAAAATAGCCGTTTGAATCAGCCTTTACAGTGTTTGTGCGCCTCTATGCGGAGCATAGAAATGCGGCGCATGTAAAATTTATAAACAAGCAGGGCGGTGTCCGTGAAAATTTTATACACCGTATTCCTTGCGGTAAGCCTTGATCTTTTCAAGATACTCTTTTCCGCCTATAACGCCGGCTTCGATAGCGGAGATTATATCGTCAATATTTACAATGGAATGTACCTTAACGCCGAAATCCCTGTCTGCCTGCTGCACTGCGGAAAGCTCGGAATCAAGCCCCTTTTCCATTCTGTCCACCGTTATCACCATGCCCGCCACAGTAAGATCGCCTGCCGCCTTAAGCTTCGGCAGCACCTCACGCAGCGCCTTGCCCGAGGTCATAACATCCTCGATAATTACTACCCTGTCGCCGTCCTTTGGCTGCATTCCCACAAAAAGGCCGCCCTCTCCGTGATCCTTTGCTTCCTTTCTGTCAAAGCAGTAGCCCATGTCGATCTTATATTTGCTGTACAGCGCCGCCGCCGCACTTGAGGCAAGAGGTATGCCCTTGTAGGCAGGACCGAACAGGCAATCCGCCTCGATATTGTTTTCCTTGATACAATCCGCATAAAATTCTCCCAGCCTTGCCAGCTGCGAGCCTTTGCTGTAGTTACCCGTGTTTATGAAGTAGGGGGCTTTTCTGCCGCTTTTAAGGGTAAAATCCCCGAAGGTCAGCACGCCGCAGTCTGCCATAAACCGTATAAATTCGTTTTTGTAGCTCATTCTTATAACATACCTCCTGCCGTTTGCTGAGGGTGCGCCGTGCAAAAAGCCGTTTTGATATTATAAATTATGGCTTGAATTTTGCCCGTCATTCCCTAACATATGAATTAATTATAACATATTTATTTTGATATTTCAACAGTTTTTAGAATTTTTTCATAAAATATTTTTAGTTATTTTTAGTTAATATGTTATAATAGAGGCAAGAGGTTTTAAGAGGCAAGAAGCAAGAAGAACGGATATGTTTATTTGCATTGCTTTGTGCAAAGGTACTTTGGCACGGTATGAATGCTTTGATAGGATTGGAGATTAAAAAATGCGAATAAGAAGAAAAAAGTGGGCGCGTCCCGAGCTGGAAAAATGCCCTTATTATATTGACAACGGCGAGGGCTTCAGAGGAAAATGGCGTGACCGGTTCCCTGTGGCTGACAGACCGCTTTATCTGGAGCTTGGCTGCGGCAAGGGAGTTTTCGCCGCTCAGCACGGCCTCAAATACCCCGATATAAACATTATCGCCGCTGATATAAAGGCGGATATGCTGGGGGTGGGCAGGCGCACGGTGGAAAGTATGTTCGGGGCTGTTAACAAGCAGCATGACAACATAATTCTGCTGCGCATGAACATCTCATATATCTCGCAGATAATCGCCCCCGAGGACGCTGTTGACCGTATCTATATCAACTTCTGCAATCCCTGGAACAGAGGCAGACACAACAAGCGACGCCTTACCCACCCGAGGCAGCTTGTCCAGTATAAGGAAATCATGGCAAAGGGAGCGCAGATACGCTTCAAGACCGACGACGACGAGCTTTTTGAGGATTCGGTAAAATATTTTGAAGAGAGCGGCTTTAAGATTACTTATATCACCCGCGATCTGCATTCGGAAAATTTCCCCGACAACCTTGTGACCGAGCACGAACGGATATTTTCCGAGGAGGGCAAGAAAATAAAATTCCTTATTGCCGAGGTTGATGAAGCTGCAAAATCCGAGTGAGATCATAAGGAATGTTTGCCAATTCAAAAAAATTTCAAAAAAACTGTTGCAAATCTTACGAAAAAATGTTATAATAAAGTATGCAGTCAAAATTCATAAAAATATATATCCGCTGCACCCGAATTTTAACAGCAAATGAGGATACAGGCGATAGATCCGATGGGTATTCTTGCAGGATATTGCCCATTGCTTCTTGAATTCTTGCCTCTTAAAATTCTTGCTTCTAACAGGAGGATTACATATATGTCCGTAATAAAGGGAACTAAGGAAAACAAGCGTCTGCCGAGGGCAAGGCAGTCGGAGGACGATATTTTTGCGCTGGATATAGGCACACGCAACGTTGTGGGAATTATCGGGCATATGGAGGACGGAGTTTTCTGCGTTGACTATAATATTTCCGAGCCTCACAAGCGCAGGGCAATGCTGGACGGTCAAATAGAGGATATAGGCGAAACCGCCCGTGTGGTAAAGCGTGTAAAAGAGCAGCTGGAGGAAAAATCGGGCATGACCCTTTGCAGGGTAGCGATCGCCGCGGCGGGCCGTGCGCTGGTTACCAAGCGCTCTTCCATTGAAAAGAATATCGAGGGCAAGGAAAATATCAGTGAAGAGGTACTGCGCTCTCTTGAACTGGAGGCAGTGGCAGTTGCCCAGGACGAGCTTGACAAGGAAAACCGTGAAAGCGGTATGAACTTTTATTGCGTAGGGCACACGGTTATCCGCTACACCCTTGACGATTACCCCATAAAAAGCCTTTTGGGGCATAAGGGAAACAGCGCCACTGTGGAGCTTATAGCCGCATTCCTGCCGGGACTTGTGGTGGAAAGCCTTTACACGGTCATGGATATGTGCGGGCTGGAGGTTTGCAGCCTTACCTTAGAGCCTATTGCCGCCATGAACGTGATAATCCCCCCCGAGGTGCGGCTTATAAATATTGCGCTGGTGGATATCGGCGCAGGTACTACGGATATAGCCATTTCCCAGAACGGCAGCATTGTTGCATATGCCATGGCTACCGTTGCGGGAGATGAGATCACCGAGGATATAATCCAGAAGTATCTGGTAGACTTTGAAACCGCCGAGGAAATGAAGGTCACTCCCTTGGGAGAGGATGTGGTATTTACCGATATTCTCGGCTTTGAGCATACAGTGGAATCCAACGAATTTTATTCGAGCCTCTACCCCGCAGTGGACGAGCTGGCGGAAACTATAGCGAAAAATATCCTGGAAGCCAATGGCGCAGCCCCCGCAGCAGTTTTCCTGGTAGGCGGCGGCAGCCTTATTCCCGACCTTACCACTCTTGTTTCGGACAAGCTTCAGATCCCCGAAAACCGTGTTGCGGTGGGGGGGCAGACCTATCAGAAAAATGTGGTGCGGGGCACGGAGGAGACAGCGGGTCCGGAGTATGTGACTCCCATAGGTATCGGCATTACAGCCACATTGCAGACAGGCTATGATTTCTCTACAGTTACCCTCAACGGCAATAAAGTGCGCCTTTTTGACTCAAAGGCTGTTACCGTTGCAGATCTGCTGATGAATGCAGGCTACAAGACCACTCAGATCATCGGCAAATCGGGCAGAGGGCTTACCTTTACTCTTAACGGCGAAAAACAAAGCGTAAGAGGGGAGACCTCCACTCCTGCGTCCATTGATGTGGACGGCAAGAGCGTTCCTCTGGAATATACCGTGAAAAAGGGCGATGTTATACAGTTCACTCCTGCTACGGTTGGGCAGAATGCCTCTGTGTGCATTTCGGATATTGTGGGAGAAATTGCCGTGCATAAGGTCTCGGTAGACGGCGTTGAATATACCTTCGGCACTACAGCCAGGGTGGGCGGCGAAGTTGTTTCCGGCTCTTACAGCATCCAGAATTACGATAATATTGTTATAGATACGGTGGAGACACTGGAGGAGCTTATTTTCACTCTGCCCTTCCCCTGCGAAAACCTGAATTTCTACAAGGGCGAGAGGCTTATAAAGGGGGATTATATCCTTTCCGCCAACGACGCCTTTACTACACGGGAAAAGTCGGGCAAATCGAAGGATAATGCTCCCAATCGTGCCCGCGATTATGTCCGCAAAAATGAGAAAGCTCACAGAACGGTGGACTTGCTTTCCAATATGCCTCTGCGTGAGGGAGACGCTGTTCCCGCAGGAGCTGCCGAAATAAATATGCGTGACAGTTATGACGCGGCACGTTCCGGCGCACCGATGTCGGGTAAAGCGGCAGAGCTGGCGGCTCAGGTAAATACCATACAGCATAATCAAATGCAATTGCAGCCCGCAATGCAGAGCGCTCAGCCTGTGAGCAGCGCTCCCGTGCAAACCTCGCTCTTCGGCGAGCCTCAGCCCCCCGCAGGGACGGTCTATGCCGCTGCACGGAGCAATACGGCTCTGCCCTCCATGTCACTTTCGGCAGCCGAGGCAGTGGAGATGGCTTCGATAAACGAAGCCGCTTCGATGAACGAAGCCGCCGCCCCTGTAATGACAGCGCCTCCCGTAAACCGTCAGCCCTCGCCTGCAGCAGCGGCGGCGGCAACAGCGGCAGCCAGCGCATTGTCCTCGGTAGCTATGTCAGCAAACTCAATGCGTTCCGCAGGCTCTATGGCAATGCAGCCTGCAATGCCTTCAATGTCGGCAATGTCTGCAATGTCAACAGCGCCGACAATATCCGTTCAGCCTGCACGTTCGGCTCCCGAGGAGGAGCATATGCCCGTGTTCAATCCCGAAAATCTCACCGCTCCCGAGCTGCCGCCTGTAAGCGGCGTGATAAGCGTATTCCTCAATTCAAAGCGGATAACACTGGACGCCACTAAGGACGGTTCGCCTCATGAATTTCTGGAGCTTATGGCATTGGCGGACATTGACCTTTCCAATCCGCCCGAAAGCGGCAAGATGATACTCACTCTTAACGGCCGTGACGCAAGCTTTATGGATCTCCTGCACAGCGGAGACAGGATCGTTATCAAGTGGGCGGACAAGTAAATGTCGGCAATGCATATCTGATTAGTATTGTTTTTTAGGGAACTGCTGATTAAAGGCTTTCCCTCGAGGGCACAAATTGCCCGTCATATTGGCGGCGGAGAAAGCCTTGCCAAATCGCCGTTTAACGAACAGCATATTTTTCGGTAAATGCTTTAATCAGCGTTTCCTTAGCTTTATGATACAAGTGCGAAGCGGGGGCGGTTTGGAAAAACTGCTCCCGCTTTTTGGCGGTTTAAACATATACGCTGCGGCTGTTCTCCCTCTCACACGCCGCGGGAGGGAGGGCAAAACCATAGCGGCGTCCGGACGTAAATTATTGATCCCAATGGAGTGTATTTAACATATGAAGATCCTTGAAACCAAACCAAACCAAATCAGCCTGTCCGCCGAAAAAAGCCTGCGCAGGGAATTTCACAGGAAGCTCCTTACCCCGTTCAATAAAGCAGTAAAGGACTACCGCCTTATCTCCCCCGGGGATAGGATTGCAGTGTGCATTTCCGGAGGGAAGGATTCTATGCTAATGGCAAAGCTGCTGGAGGAATATGCCCTGCGGTGCGGAAATATCACCCTCGAATATATATCCCTCGACCCCGGATACAACACGGAAAACGCCCTTGCGGTGGAGGAAAATGCACAGAAACTTAACATCCCCCTGAAGATATATCCTGCGGAGATTTTCGGCTTTGTAAATACCTTGAAAGGCAATCCCTGCTTTATGTGCGCCAAAATCAGGAGGGGCAATCTGTACGCCCGCGCAAAGGAACTGGGCTGCAGCAAGATAGCCTTGGGTCAGCATTATGATGATATTATTGAAACTATTCTTATGAGTATGCTCTACGGCGGGCAGGTTCAGACCATGATGCCAAGAGTGCACAGTGCTAACTTTCCGGGAATGGAAATAATTCGGCCTCTTTACCTTGTTCGTGAGGAAAATATTATCCGTTGGGCAGAGGCGAACGGGCTAAGCTTCATAAAATGCGCTTGCCGATTTACCGCAGGAGATGATCCCGGGACGCGTCAAAGGATAAAAACACTTATAGCGGATCTGTGCAGAGAAAATCCCCAGATAGAGAGCAACATTTTCCGCAGCGTACACAACGTTAAGCTTTCCGAGCTTATGTCCTATAAAGATCTTGACGGCAAGGTACACAGCTTTCTGGAAAGATTTTGACTGTCCGACCCGGCAATAACGGTATAAAATCCGTTTCAACGGAAATAATAATTGTCAACCGCCAAAAGCTGCCGGATAAACTATTAAAAAATATCCGAAAAAACTGTGCTGAAATATTGTTGATTTAAAATGCTAAATTGAATATCTTGCTTTTAATTGTATAATTTGTTATTATTTTTGACAAAATCCCCTAAAATTAACGTCCTTTACAAGCCTGTTAAGCGACAATTAAGCCAAAATTAACAGTATTTTAACTATAATGTTTAAAAAATATAGACATTTTTGCTTGACTTTTTTTCGACATTGTGGTAACATTTTTATTAAGAAGAGATTTTTCATAATTATACATCGCGATCAAGAGATCATCGTTCGTTTCACCGGCGGATTTCGGAAATTTAAGATGCAGGCGGTCATCGGGTGAGGGTCTATGTGTAAGAGCTTTTTAATGACGAAAGGACAGGTGGTTTAATGCCGTTAAAGGACAAGGTTCTCGGAATACTTGAGGATAACCGTGGAAAGAGTGTTTCCGGAAATAAGATTGCTGCGTCCCTTGGCATGACAAGGAGCGCCATCTGGAAGGCTGTAAAGCAGCTCCGTGAGGAGGGGTACACCATTACCGCTGTTACCAACAGAGGCTACTGTCTCACCAGCGAGAATGATATTTTAAATGAGCCGTCCATAATTTCTTATTTGCGGACAGAAGCGCTGGGGCGCAAGATGGACATTTTTAAAACCGTGGACTCCACCAACAGCTTTGCCAAAAGCCTGGCGCAGCTTGGAGCGGTGCATGGGCACACGGTAATTGCCGAGCAGCAGACAGCAGGCAAGGGCAGGCAGGGCAAGCGCTTTCATTCGCCCGTTAATCAAGGACTGTATCTTAGCGTTATCGTCCGCCCGAAGCTGTCGCTGGAGTATGCGCTGATGATCACCGCCTGCGCTGCGGTGTCGGTGGCAAGAGCTATTGAGGCTGTCAGCGGTCTGGATTGCAAGATCAAATGGGTCAACGATATTTATGCGGGCGGCAAGAAGCTTTGCGGTATCCTCACGGAAGCGGCTGTGGGAATAGAGCAGGGCGGGCTTGACTATGCGGTCATCGGTGTTGGCGTAAACGTGAGCAATACAATTTTTCCCAATGAACTGGAAGGCATTGCCACAAGTATAAGAGCCGAAACGGACAAATCCGTAAGCCGCAGCAAGCTTGCAGCGGAGATACTTAACAGTCTGGAGTATCATCTGGGGCGGATAACAAATGAGGACTTTCTTGAGGAATACCGCAGGCGGTCGATACTGACAGGCAAGCGGATAACCGTGATACAGGAGGACAGGCGGGAAAATGTTGTCTGCACGGGCATAGACAATATGGGAAGGCTTATGATACGCCGGGACAACGGCAGCGAGGAGGCACTTTCCAGCGGTTCGGTGCTTATGGAGGGCGAGCCCGAGCCTGTAGTTGAGGTTGATGAATAGAAGTAAGACAGAGGCTATAGCTTTGTAATTTCACCGACAGGTGAAGCCTTACAAGCTATAGCCTCTTTTTAAAATTTTTGCTCAAATGCGCTTATACTAGGGAACTGCTGATTAAAGGTTTTTCCCCCGCCTACGGCGGGGGAAAAACCGCTTCCCATAGCCATTTGAAAACTTTAAGGAAGCACTGATTAAAGCTTTTCCTTAAAAAATTGTCGTTTGTTAAATGGCGATTTGGCGAGGTTTTTCTAACCTTTAGTTTACGGAAGCAATCACTTCGATCTCCGCCAGTACATCCTTGGGCAGCCTTGCAACCTCCACGCAGGAACGTGCGGGCTTGCTTGTGAAATATCCGCCATAAATTTCGTTGAATTTTCCAAAGTCGTTCATATCCGCCAGAAAGCAGGTGGTCTTGATAACGTCGTCAAAGGTGCAGCCTGCCTGTGCAAGCACAGCTTTGAGGTTTTCGCAGATCTGACGGGTCTGTCCCTCAATGTCTGCCGCCTCCACATTTCCCGAAGCGGGGTTTATGGCTATCTGCCCCGATGTGAAAAGCAGGCTGCCGCATTTGACCGCCTGGGAATAAGGGCCAATGGCGTCGGGGGCGTTTTTCGTATAGATTTTTTCGGACATGGTAAAAACTTCCTTTCGGGTTTATTTTCGGGGCATTTTTGCAGAAGCCTCATAGAGATATTTCCGTTAAAATTACCCTGTGTTAATATGATTATATCACGGTTCGGGAGAAAAATCAAGATGGATATCACATAAAATATTTGCACTTTTCAAAGTAAAATTCCTGCTCGGCTTTAAGCAGCAGGGACATTTTTTCGGTGCGGTTTTCCTCCCTATATTCCTTTAAAGCTTCTATATATTCGCTGCGGTTCACATCACGGATAACAGCGGGAGTAATGCCCGTTTTGAGACATTCTCTGAAAAGGATCATCCGTCCTGTTCTGCCGTTTCCGTCTTGAAAGGGATGGATTGCCTCGTATCTTGCATGAAATTCCCCGAGAATTTGTATGTCGGCTTTTTGCCCGAAATACCAATCTAAAAGTGCAGCCATTTCTTCGGGTACATTTTCGGGTCTTGCCGTAGGGTACATTCCCACAATATTCGGCCGCTTTTTGTAATC
Organism: uncultured Ruminococcus sp.; assembly: GCA_947174365.1. GTDB lineage: Bacteria > Bacillota > Clostridia > Oscillospirales > Ruminococcaceae > Huintestinicola. Next base: position 19,691 of record CAMWIR010000039.1, read on the forward strand.
GCCTATGGCATAGCCGCCCACTCTGTCCTCAAAGACCCCAGATTTAAGATCATAATGAAAGGTTTTTATAAGCTCCTCGGATAAGGGTTTATCAAGAGTATCGAGCATTTTATTAAACATTAAAAAATGACCGTTTGTTTCCTCAATGTCCTTAGCCCTGTAAAAGCTATCGGATTTGGGCAGCATTCCGCTGTCAAAAAGGGCAGCGGTTTGCTCTTCGGTCAAGGTGCTGCCTTCTATTTTATTGGAATTGTAGGCAAGCAGGCGCTGAGTATAGGCATAAATCCCGCTGCGGTCAAATTTTTTCCGTTCGATAATAAATCTCTCCAAAAGAAAATCCGTAATACTGTTTTGTGCGGACATGATCCCGACCTCCTTTTTATCCTTTATTCAATTATACCACTTTGATTCGATCCTGTCAAACTTATATTGATAAATTTACAAATTTGTAGGTTTGTCAATGATATTGAACACGAAAGTTAGAAAGAAATTCTAAAGGT
>CAMWIR010000040.1 GCA_947174365.1 uncultured Ruminococcus sp.
ATATCTATTATTCCCGAAATATTTTCGACCGTGTCGTTGATATACGGCAGAATAGGGGAGAGCCATACCACCGTTGGAATGCCCTCCTTATTTAAAATTTCCAGCACCTCCCGCCGCCTGCTTGTGGGGCAGACGTTCGGCTCGATCTTTCTGCACAGATCATCATCAAAGGTGGTCAGAGTCATTTGCACTACCGCCTTTGTACGTTCGTTTATTTTTTTCAGGAGATCAATGTCCTCCAGAACACGGTCGGATTTCGTATGCACCGTCACCCCAAAGCCGTATTTGCAGATCAGCTCCAAAGCCCGCCTCATATTGCATGGGTCCGGGAATAGGGGAGTGTAAGGGTCGGTCATAGCCCCCGTGCCTATCATGCATTTTTTACGCCTTTTCGTTAGGTTTTCTTCCAAAAGCTTTATTGCATTTTCCTTGATCTCAATGTCCTCAAAATCATGTCCCATTTGGTAGCATTTGCTTCTGGAATCGCAGTAAATACACCCGTGAAAGCAGCCTCTGTACAGGTTCATGCCGCCATGTGCCGATAAAATTCCCTTGACCTTAACAAAGTGCATAAGCTTATTTTCTCCCTTTATTTTTATGCGCAGTAATTATCGTGTAACTGTGGGCATTCACGGTAACAATAATATCATTTGATGTGCAGTAAAAATTTTTCCCTTTTCTGATAATTTCACACTTTTTATTTAAAATGATCTTACTGCAAAATTCCACCGGATCGCATTCGTGGGACAGTCCGAGATTATTTTTTATCCTGTCGATTCCCATTTTTGTGGTGTGTATTTTATCTGCGCTTTGAAGCAAAATTTCCCTGTCATTCACAATATTTTCCTCCCCATTTTTTAAAAATTTCCCGATAAATTCATAATGACCGCCGTCACCGCAATAGGACAGGTCTCGCACCGCAGTATTCTTTTCCCGAGCCAGATCGCCGTCGCACCGCTGCTTTGCGCTTCCTCCGCCTCTGCTCTGTCAAATCCCCCCTCAGCCCCTATCATAACACCGCAGCTGCGGCAATGGTCAAAGGAAATTCCGGACAGCTTATCTCCGCCGTTTTCGTAGCAAATCAGCGGGATTTCATTTTTACAAAGCTCATTCACCGCTTCTTCAAAGGACATTATTCCTCTTATTTCGGGAATTTTTCCCCGCCCCGACTGCTTTGCCGCCTCCTCCGCAATTTTTTGCAGCCGTGCTGTTTTCTTCTCTCCGCTTTTCCCGTCGGGACGTGAAACGCAGCGTGAAGAAATAAAAAAAGTTATACCGCTTGCCCCAAGCTCAGTGCATTTTTGCACAATAAGTTCTGCCTTGTCCCCCTTGGGCAGTGCCTGATATATCGTTAAATTTAAAGCTGCTTCGCTCTCGCTTGCCGTACAGCTTTCTACACGGCAGATGACCTCGTCCGACGTGATCTTTTCAATCACGCTTTCATAGTCCATCCCCTGTCTGCAAAAGGTGATCCGTTCCCCCGGTTTCATTCGCAGAGAACGCCCTATATGCACAGCGTCTTCCGACCTTACCGTAATTATATCCCCGTTTACGGCTTCTTCATTTAAAAAAAATCTCGGCATAAATATCACCCTTAGGATTATTTTTTAGAGGCAAGAAGGTTTTGTAAACCTCTTGCCTCCAGTTTCTATCAATACTGACTGGGGTGTCTTGTGAAGAAATCCTGCTTTGCCTCCAAAAATTTCAGCTTGTGACCGTCTCGTACAAAGCTTTCAAGAGTGTCAAAAATACGCTCCCAGCTCCATATCTCCTTGCCTAAATTCAGATAATCCCGCAGATTCTCCGCACCCTTCGGCGCAAGCGGATGCAGCAATATCATAGCGGTCTTTATCATATGGAACACATCAATAAGATATCGTCTGCGTAAATTTTCCGTATCCGCACTGCCCTCTTTTTCCGCCTTGTCCGCTTCCCCTTTGGCCTTTGCAAGATACTTGCTGGCCTTTCTTATAAAGGAATCCAACACATATGTTACCTGGTGGAACTCGGTCTTGTACATAAACCGCTCATACTCCAGTATCGCCTTCTGCGCCTCCGCCAGAATATCCTCGGAAACCGCCCCCACAGGCATAGCCCCGTCGTAATATTTTTGCACATCATAAAAACAGGTCCTGATTATCCTGTTGAACACATTTGAAAGCAAAAACCCCTCTTTTGTCACAGGGTCGGAATCATTTTCCTTTGCCAGAGGATTGAGGGGCTTCGGCTGGAAGCTTACACTGCGCTGCCCAAGACCCAAGCCCAGCCAGTGCATTCTGAGCTGCTCCGCCGTGTAATAGTCAAGAAGCTCCGCCGCCATAGGAGGCTTTATTTCTCCGCTTGACGAGGCCTTTTTGTCAAGGAAAAGAATGTGATGATTTGCCACCAGAATGGGCATTGTAAGATGCTCTCCTGTATTCACAGGGGACATTTCTTCACGTTTTTCACTCTGAAAAGCCATCCACATGGCAGGCTCTGCAATACCGTAAAAATAAATATTATCCTGCCCGATAAACTGATAGACCTTTGCCTCCGGGTCGCACCAATATTTTCGCCATTCCTCTCTTTCACGCCCCTGCGCTTCAAGATAAGCCACAGTAAACGAAATAGGCGCCCATAACGACTCGGGCCATACCCAGACTGTCAGACCCTCCGACCCCTCCAATTCGGGCGCAGGCACACCCCATTCAATATTTCCCGTAAGTCTGAAAGGCACAAGAGTCTTTCCCTCTCTGAACCGCACGCCTCGCTCTGTCAGCATTCTGCAAGCCTCGTCCCTCTCGGAAAGCTCATTGAAAATAACCGTAAATGAGGTTTTCTTAGGCTCTTCCACCAACTTATGCTCCGCCATTTTCGGGGCAAGCTCCTTGTAAATTTCCATGTAATCATTCATAATGTAAATGACAGGCGGCTCTAAAAATTCCTTTATGGTCTTTGTCACAACCGACCGCACATTATCCTGCTGCTCCATATCCTCTGTCATTTCAAGAAGCAGCTCTTTGTATTCGGGCAAACGGAAATACCAGTTTTCCACGTCCCTCATCACAGGCTTTTCCCCCGTCAGCGTGCTTCTTGGGTCAATAAGATTAATGGGGTCGTACTGGTGACCCAGATCGCACTCGTCCGCATACCCCTTTTCCGAGCGGCAGCCCTGCACAGGGCATTTCCCCACTACCTGCCGTCCGTTTAAAAACATTCCCGCCTTCTCATCATAAAACTGCGCCGTAGAGATCTTCTTTAAATGCCCCATTTCATAAAGCTTTTCAATAAACGCCTTTGAGACCTCCTTGTGCACCCTTGCCGTTTCTCCCAGCCCCGAAGCCCCGAACAGATCAAGACTTATGTCATAATCGTCCAAAGTCTTTTTCTGCGCCTCGTGATTTCGCCGCACATAATCCTCAATGCTCCCCTCAAAGCCCTGTTCCTTTGCCTTTCTGTACCCCTCCGCAATGGGCGAGCCGTAGCAGTCTGTGCCCGAAACGAATATGACATTTTCTTTTCCTATCCTGTCCCGCAGAAAACGTGCATAAACATCCGCAAAAACGAACACGCCTCCCACATGACCGAAGTGCAGCGTCTTATTGCCGTAAGGCATTCCCCCTGTAATTACCGCCCTTTTGGGAAATGCGGGGCGGTTTTCCATTGTCGCCGCATTTTTATTTTTAAATTCTTTTTCACTCATATTGATCCGACCGCCTTTGGTTTTTTAATAGATTTTCTCCCCTTTTCGGGGGAGAAAATTCTCATTTCTTATGAATTCGCATTGCATCTTACTTTACTGCCAGATTAACAATACGTCCCTTAACGTAAATTTCCTTGACTATGGTCTTGCCCTCCAGCAGCGGAGCGATCTCATCGCTTGCTTTTGCCGCAGCAACAGCGTCCGCCTCATTGCAGTCCGCAGGAATTGTAATCCTGCCTCTGACCTTTCCGTTGACCTGTACAGCGATCTCAATGGTGCTGTCCACGCAAAGCGCCTCGTCATATGTTACCCAGCTTTGCTCATTCAGAATTTTCCCGGAAATTCTCTGATAAATTTCTTCGGTCATATGAGGCGCAAAGGGACTCAGCATTATCAGCAGCGTTTCATATTCCGCCCTGTTAACACTGCCCTTGTCACTGAGCACATTGATAAGGCTCATCATCGCCGCAATGGCAGTGTTGAACTTCATTCTCTCAATATCCTCGGAAACCTTCTTCACCGTTCTGTGCATTACCGAAACCATCTCGGGGCGGTACTCGTCTCCGGGAATGACTTTTTCCTGCAAGCTCCATACCCTGTCCAGGAAACGCTTGCAGCCCTTAACGCTCTCCTCGCTCCAGGGAGCAGCCTGCTCATAGTCACCCATAAACAAAACATATACCCTGAGCACATCCGCTCCGTAAACGTCCACCACATCATTGGGGTCAATTACATTACCAAGCGATTTACTCATCTTCTTGCCGTCGGGACCCAGTATCAGTCCCTGCGCCGTCCGCTTTGCATAAGGCTCGGATACGGGCACTTCACCAATGTCATACAGGAACTTGTGCCAGAAACGGGAGTAGATCATATGCCTTGTAACGTGCTCCATGCCGCCGTTGTACCAGTCCACAGGCAGCCAGTATTTCAGTGCCTCGGGAGATGCAAGAGCCTCACTGTTGCACGGGTCACAGTAGCGCAGGAAATACCAGCTTGATCCCGCCCACTGAGGCATAGTGTCCGTCTCCCGCTTTGCCGCCCCGCCGCATTTTGGGCAGGTGCAGTTTACAAAGCTGTCGATCTTCGCCAGAGGACTTTCCCCGTCCGAACCCGGCTCGAAATTCTCCACCGGCGGCAGTCTGAGGGGCAGCTCCTCATAAGGCACAGCCACCATGCCGCATTCGGGGCAGTGCACAATGGGAATAGGCTCTCCCCAATATCTCTGCCTGTTGAACGCCCAGTCCTTCATCTTGTACTGAACGCCCTTTTCCCCGCAGCCCTTTTGTGCGATTATTTCAAGAGCCTTTTCAATGGCGTCCTTTTTATTTTTTATTCCGTTAAGCTCGCCCGAATTAACAAGCTCGCCCTCGCCCGTGTAAGCCTCTTTTGAAATATCTCCACCCTTTATAACTTCGATTATATCTATCCCGAATTTCTTCGCAAAATCGTAGTCTCTCGTGTCATGAGCAGGCACAGCCATAATAGCCCCCGTGCCGTACCCCATCATAACATAATCGGAAATGTAAATGGGGATCTCCTTTCCCGTTACGGGATTTACCGCCGTCAGCCCCTCTATCTTAACGCCCGTCTTGTCCTTGACCAGCTGCGTTCTCTCAAATTCCGTTTTCTTTGCGCACTCCGCCTTGTAATCCTCAAGCGCCGCAATGTTGGAGATCTTATCACTGTTCTTCTCGATTATCGGGTGCTCCGGAGCAATTACCATAAATGTAACGCCGTAAATGGTATCGGGGCGTGTGGTGTAAATTCTCAGAGTCTCTCCTGCATTTTTTACCTCAAAATTAACAAACGCACCTGTGGATCTTCCTATCCAGTTTTCCTGCTGCGCCTTGATATTCGGCAGATAATCCACCTCCGCCAGACCCTCCAGAAGCTTGTCTGCGTATTCGGTTATCCGCAAATACCAGACCTCTTTTGTTTTCTGCACAATGTCGCTGTGGCAAACATCGCACTTGCCTCCCTGGGAATCCTCATTTGACAGCACCACCTTGCAGCTCGGGCAATAGTTTACCAGAGTCTTGTCTCTGAAAACAAGTCCCTTTTCAAACATTTTAAGGAATATCCACTGGGTCCACTTGTAGTAATTTTCATCGGTAGTGTCCACTACCCTTGACCAGTCAAAGGAAAATCCCACACGCTTTAATTGCGAGGTGAATTTTGCAATATTCCTGTCGGTCACCTGTCTCGGGTGAATGCCCTCCTTGATCGCAGTGTTCTCCGTAGGCAGACCGTAAGCGTCAAACCCGATTGGGAACAGCACATTGTACCCCTCCAGACGACGCTTTCTGCTCACAGCTTCCAGCCCCGAGTATGCCTTTATGTGCCCCACGTGCATTCCCGCTCCCGAAGGGTAAGGAAATTCCACCAGCGCATAATACTTGGGTTTGCCGCTGTCCGCTTTCGCCTTAAAGCATTCATGCTCTTCCCAGTATTTCTGCCATTTGGATTCTATTGTCTGAAAATCGTATCTTTCCATTTTAAACTATCCTTTCCGATGATCATTGATATTTTTTTAAGAAATTATTTTTTCTTGGCTCCGCACTTTTCACAAACGCCCTTGCTGTCAAATTTATGGGAAGCAAAGCTCGCCACTCCGCCGCAGGTCTTACAGTTTTTCCAGTGATAGCTGCCGTTTGTCTTGTACTCTCCCTCACCCTTGTGAGTGTGAACGGTGTAATCGCTTTTTGAAACGGTGAGCAGGGATTTTGAATATAAATTCCGTGTATTATCATCATATATATATTTCACATCTGCTGCATAGACCGTGTATGTGTAGGATTTGCCGCCCTCTTTCCAAGAGATTTTTTTCTCCGGGGTCTTTACCGTGCAGCCGTTTTCATTGCTGTCCGCTGCCCCTTTGAGCAGAAATACATATGGCATATCCACATCTATCTCAAAGTCTTCATCAAACCCGTCCGTGTTGGTAATATCCACCAAAAAGCTCTTGCCGTCCACTATGGCTATATTCCACATATGATCGCCGCCATTCGCAGTTCCCATAGCAATAAAGCACTCTACCCCGCCCTTTTTGCACAGGTAATAAAAGGCTTTGGCATATCCCTCGCAAACCACGTTTGTTTTCGGGTCGCCGTCAAATACCCAAGGTATCTGCCAGGGGTTGCCCCCCTCCATAGAAGCGGCAGCAGCATGGTTGTATTCTGTCAAAGCGCATATTTCATCGCAGTAGCCCTTTATCTTTTCGTAGTCGCTCTTGCCCTCATATTTCGCTGCAATTTTATCTCCCTTTTTAATGTTTGCAGCAGCCGCTTTGATTTTTGCGCTGTCCACCGTCTTTTCCTTGCTTCCCTTGTAGTCATTTGAGGCTACCATGTTTATATTTGCGCTTATTACCTTTGATTCATCATAGTAGCTTGCTGATATCTCGCTCCCCGTCAGCCAAAAGGAATATTCGGGATATTCGTAAACAAAGGCATTGTTAGCCTCCTCCCAGTATTCCGAAAGCTTGGATACGCTGACCTTTTTCGTAAGCTCCAGTTTAAATTCCGTCCCCGTCCGTTTCCCCTCGGAAACTTCCTTGCAAAACTTTAGCTGCTGGTCGTAAAAGCTTTTGACAACACCCGTCAGCTTTTCGCTTCCCTGCTTGCCGAAGGGCGCAGACTTTGCGCTGTAGGGCAAATTTCCTGAATACTCTACCATCTCTGCCGAAGCATTCACCGGAAGCGCCGTTAACATCATCGCCGCAGCGACCAGACCCGAACAAATTTTCTTTCTTATTTTCACTTTCACAAAAACACTCCTTGCTTAACAGAGGCAAGAGATCAAGAAGCAAGAATAAAATCATAATCCTGCCTCATATACTCCCGTCAAAAATAAAAATTTCTAAACATCAGGCTCGGTCTCTTGCCTCTATATTATCAGAAATTTTCTCTGCCCACGTTTCGTTCGCAGAAAGCCTCCACCGACTTATCCAGCAGCAGGAAATAAGCCATAATGCCGAATCCGACAGTCGGAACGAGGATAATAGCCTCTATTACGGTTATTATCCATGTAGACCCGATAAGCTCTGCTACTTCACCCGACAATCCACTTATCTCGAACATGGAAATGATATTGAATATTACCGAAAGCACACAGCCAAGTCCCAGCCAGTAACGGGAATTGTGGCTGCCGTTTTTGAGCTTTACAGAGAAATAAATACGGTATCCTGCCGCAATAACAGTCCTGAAAGCAAAGGATAAAAGCCCTCCGATTATATCCAGTACGGAAATGACAATAATTATCGTAGAAATGACCTTTGAGATCTTGGCGCCTCTTTGCACCAACGGCGTATCCCGATCCATCATATCCCGGTAATTCGAACTGCCGCTGTTTTGACCCATGCCGCCTCCGTTTGTGCTTCCGGGATTGACAGGTGCATATGTATTCTGCCGTCCGTACCCGCCCTGCGGATTCTGCATATTATCCGACGCACTGTTTCCGTAGGCATTCGAGCCGTACTGCCCGTTTATACCCTGTCGTCCGCCTTGACCCGCAGCCGCACCGGACATTTCCGAAAATGCAGGCGCGCCCGACATTTCCGACAGACCGGGCGTGCCAACAGTGCCGTTACCGTCCGCCTTAGGCTTTTCAAGGCTTACAGGATTTGCAGCCGCATTTGCCGCAAACGAACCAAGCTCGCTTCCGTCCATCTCGCTCAGTACAGGCATAGCCATATCCTCCGGCTCGCCGCCCTCATACTCGTAGGAATAATCATCATTGTAAGCGTTCGGGCCGCCGTTATCGGCACTGTCATTTTCGGAAATATTTCCGTTATTGCCGTTTACCGTTCCCGGATTATCCAAATCATCCAGGCCGTCGGTAGAAGGCAGCTCCAAACTCATCATATCCAATTCATCCATTTTAACAGACCCCTTAATATAAAAATTTATATAAAGAAATGCATATTACAGGCATTTCCTTTTGACCGTAAAAGTCTTGAGTGCAAATCGGGAAATCTAAGCTCGGGGAGCGCCTTATTGCTTCGCCGTCCATTCGGAAATATCAATTTCCTCGCCGTCCGCCCAAAGCCGCTCCAGATTATAAAAATCCCTCTGCTCACGGTTGAATACGTGCACCACAATATCCCCGTAATCGAGGATCACCCAGCCGCACCCTGCCGTGCCCTGTATCTGATTCGGGGGAAGACCCAGCTCTTTGAGCTTTACTTCCACCTCATCCGCCAAAGCCCTCGTCTGCGTGTTGGACATTCCGTCGGCAATGACAAAATAATCCGCCAGAATGGTAAGCTCTGTAATTTTAATGACCTTAATGTCCTCCGCCTTTTTCCTGTCAAGGCATTCTACAATAGCCTTCAGGGTTTCATTTTGCTGCATATTTTCACTTCCCTTTCAGATGTTAGAGGTTAGAAGTAAGAGGTCCAATTTTTAAATACCGCACCAATTACCCGCTGCTCTAATTCATTTTTTTACGAATCGTTTTCACATTTTAAGTATCAATGTCTGCCGGCTCATTATTAATTATGTTTTTTTCCGGCATAATAATTATATGCTTCCATGGTGCTTTCGGGGATAAGGGACTTTTTGTTCACCACGTCCTTTACCGAAAAGCTCAGCGCCTCAAGCATGGCAGCGTCCACATTTTCCATGGCAAGCTTGCGCATTTTCCCCACATCCTTGTAGCTCCTGTCATCCCCCGTCAGATCCGCAAGATAAATTATCTCCTCCAACAGACTCATGCCCGCTCTGGCCGCTGTGTGATACCGCACCGCATTCAAAATATCCTCGTCCTCGATCTTCAGAATGTTCTCGCAGTACCAAGCCCCCGCCGCCGAGTGATATAAGGGCGGAATCAGCTGTTCCGTGGCAGTAAAATTCCTGCCGCATTCCAGCGCCATCTCCAGCTGTTCGCTTGCGGGGATCTCCTTGCAAATGTCATGCACCAGCCCTGCCACATAAGCCTTTTCGCTGTCCCCCCCATGCTTCTTGCTCAGCTTTACCGCCATCTCCGCCACATTAAGGCTGTGAGCAAACCGCTTTTTTGAAAGCCTTATCTTAAGTATCGCCTTTATTTCCTCCCGGTCGTACTCGCAGTATTTCCCCGGCATATTTCGGATCACTCCTTTATTTTATCTCTCATATTTTTAAATCCGCCAAAAATGCTGTACGCATAGTTCGTGACTAATGTTTCTGCACGCCGTCTGTCGGTCATTTTGTTTTAAAACGGCGCTAAGACCTATTTTCACCTCTGTAAATTTTATTCCCTATAATATATTCTACTACATTTTTATCCATATAGCAAGTCAAATCTTCATTTTTAAGAATTTTTTTACGAATTTCGGTGGAAGATATCTCAAACGGGGTAGTCGGAATTATCCTCACATCTCCCCCCAGCCGCCTTATTTCCTCGGCATATCGGGAAATACCCCCTCCGCAGGCATTGTCCGCCTCCGACCTTGCCGCCGCCGCAATCACAGCATTTGCAAGTATCTCCTCCGCATTTTTCCACCCCGGCAGACTTTCCAGCGAATCGCTCCCCACCGCCAGAATGATCTCCTTCCCCGGAAACTCTTCTTTCAGCGCCCTCAGCGTAACATACGTGTAGCTGGGACTTTTCCGCTTCGCCTCAAAATCCCGCACCTCGCATTTGAGCATATCCTTAAAAGCGATTCTGCACATCTCCACCCGTTGCATGGGACTTGCTCCGGAAATTTCCCTCGCCTTAAAAGGGTTCAAGAACGCCGGCATTATTATCACCCGCTCTATCTCGGGGAACCCCCTTATCAGCGACTTTACCGCATTCACATGACCCAGATGAACCGGGTCAAAGCTCCCCCCGAAAAGCGCCACAGCCCCCATCAGCCCTTTTTCCTCTCCGCCTTAGGCAGCTCTATTTTCGGATCCTGGGGATTTCTCTTAAAAAGCACCAACTTGCTGCCAATGGTCTGAACGATCTCGGACTTCGTCCCCTCCGCCAGCATTTGCGCCGCCTCCGCACTCGTCAGCAAAGCGCTCTCCAATACCTTTATCTTCACAAGCTCCCTCGCCTTTAATGCGTCGTTCACCTGTATCATGTGATTGTCGGTTATCCCGCCCTTGCCTATCTGAAAAATGGTGTCCTCCTTAGCGGCAATTCCTCTTAAATAAGCTCTCTGTTTGCTTGTCAGCATAAAAATTCTCCTTAATTATTTTCATATATTTTCAGGGTAAATTATTTACCGTAAATTTCACAATTTTTTCTCTAAAAAACCATACGGTTCACCTTTATCATACTGAAATCTTCGGCTCGAAGTCTTGGTATATCTTAGGAAAATCTCCCCGCACGTACCCTCAAAGTCTCCGAAAACTGTCATTCCCGAAAGAACTTTTAAAAGCCCGCTTCCATATCCCCAAACATTCTCTTAACTCATATAAAACCCCACTCTCTTTTTCTTTCCCTGCCGCAGCCTCTGTTAACCGCCTGTTTTCCGCAGACCCGATCCCCACATCTTTTTCAAAAGCCTTGCTTACCCCCTTATCACTTTTGTCTCCCTCACTCTTTTCAACCGTCCCTTTCTCACTCTTTCCGCAAATTTTTGGGTCCTCATCATTTTCCTTTCTCGCATTAAAGATATCCGCAAATCTGACAGCCTCTTTCCTGTCATCCTCGGAATTACCCAACCAACTGCAATAATTTGAATTTTCCATCCTATTTAAAACCGCCGGTTTAAAGCACTTTTGGCAGCGGAAATTTTCTATATATTTGGTACGAATGACCACCTCAATATAATTACGGCCATTTCTCGGAATACCTATAGCAACAATATTTTCATTCCCCATTCCCGGAAATGCGTGATAAAGATAAACCTTAGTCCCCACCGCAAAATGCTTAGTCCCGTACCTTATCTCATGCTCCTCCCCGAACCCATGCGCCCCCACAATGTTGCCTGCAAGACACCACCGCCACTCCTGTCCGCCGGAATTTTCCCCGCATTTATTTTCCTCACTCATATCCATATTTCCACCTCCGTCCGATTTCGTATATCCCTCGAAAATCATTCCTTCAAATGCCCGCTTCCCTTAAAATTAAGCAAATTATTTTTTTCGTGACCCCCGGTCTACAGATCATTTCCCTCAAACATCTTCCTGAACTTCTCCAGCGCCGCAGCCCTGTGACTTACCCTGTTTTTCTCCTCAGACGAAATTTCCGCAAAGGACTTGTCTCCGTACATAAATATCGGATCATACCCGAACCCGTTTTCCCCCCTGTTTTCATAACCTATTTTCCCCTCGCATTCCCCCCGCACAAAATGCTCTTTCCCCTCTCCGTCAATGTAGCAGATAACGCAAACGAACCTCGCCGTCCGCTTTTCCTCGGGAACACCCGTGAGTTCCCTCAGTACCCTTTCACGCCTGTGACCAACCTCTGCATACCTTGCCGACCTTACCCCCGGCGCACCTCCCAGCGCATCCACCTCCAGCCCGCTGTCATCGGAAATAACAGGCAGCCCCAGCATATCATAAACCGCCCTCGCCTTTATAAGCGCATTTTCCTCAAAGGTCTCGCCGTTTTCCTCTGCCTCAATATCCGCCCCCGCCTCGGCCTGACTTATCACCTCAAACCCCGCAGGCTCTAAAATTTCTCTGAACTCCCTCAGCTTGTTTTTATTGTTTGATGTAAGAATGATTTTCATAATTTTTCCTTTCGATTTAAATAAAGTTAGAATGTTTTCAAAATCCCACAGTATCCTGCGCAAAAGATTATTAAAAAGCTTTCTCAAAACTAAATGCAAATAAACCTTGCCGCCAAAACTTATCGGTTTTTATCAAATCCATTTTACATAGTACACCCGGTAAAACGCTCAAATCCTCACTGTATTCTCCCGTGCATTATCTCTGTGCACCGCTCAAAATCAGTCCTCGGTTTCCCCATCTTTTTTACTCTTTTTCCCGAAGCTTATCTCCTTGAACAAGAACCCGAATTTACCGTCTTTCAAGCTCTTTTTCTCATTAACATTATCGGAATTTTCCTCGGTACCCTCGTCCTCATTTTCACCCTCGGAAGTCTCTTCATCTTCCTCGGTTTCTCCGACAGCTTCGCTTTCATCATCATTTTCCGAATTTCCGTCAGCATTTTCATTTTCGGAAATTTCCCCGACATTTTCATTCTCGGAATTATCTTCATTTTCTGAACTTTCCCGAACATTCTCGCTATCGGAATACTCTTCATTCGCAGAAATTTCCTTATCATTTCCGCCCTCGGGATTTTCCTCATTTCCGGAAATTTCCTCCGCATTTTCTTCACCCGAAATTTCCTCACTTCCGGACTCATCCCCCTCGGTTATCCTCTCGTAATTTCCCTCAAAATCTACATTATCCTCAAACAGCGCAGCAGCATAATCGGCAGCGGAAAAATCCATCAGATCGTCGATCTTCTCGCCCACACCCACCAGCTTTACAGGCAGCCCCAGTTCCTTGTGAATGGTGATGATAATGCCGCCCTTTGCAGTGCCGTCAAGCTTAGTCAGCACAATACCCGTAATGTCCGCCGCCTCGGAAAAAAGCTTCGCCTGATTTACCGCATTCTGCCCCGTGGTAGCGTCCAATACAAGCAGCGTCTCAATGCTGCAGTCCTCCGCCTGCTGACGGCATATGCGGGTAATTTTTTTCAGCTCCTCCATAAGATTTTTCTTGTTGTGAAGCCGCCCCGCCGTGTCGCAGATAACAACGTCCGCACCTCTCGCCTTAGCCGCCGTTATAGCGTCAAAAACCACCGCCGCAGGGTCCGAGCCCTCCGACTGCTTGACTATCTGCGCCCCCGCCCTGTCGACCCATATCTGAAGCTGATCTATAGCCGCCGCCCTGAACGTGTCCGCCGCCGCCACAATAACATTTTTCCCCTCCGAGACCAGCCTTGCCGCCAACTTTCCGATAGTTGTGGTCTTGCCCGCCCCGTTCACACCGATAACCAGTATAACAGCAGGCTTTGCACTCAGATCAAGCCCCCTGTCCTCTCCAAGCATTCCCGTGATTATCTCCTGCAAAAGCCCCATAATAAGCTGCGGATCGGTAATGCCCTGTTCCTTTACCTTTTTGCGCAGCTCTGCGCATATCTCCACCGAAGTCTCCACCCCTATGTCGCACATAATAAGGGTCTCCTCCAGCTCTTCAAAAAAGTTCTCATCTATCTTAGTAAACGCCCCGAATAAGGACATAAGCCTCGACCTCATAGAGTCCCTTGTTTTCCTTACGCCCTCTGCGATCTTGTCCCAAATATTCATTATCCTGCCTCCTCTTCATTATTTTCAAAAAACGGCTTACCGCCGAAACCGTTAAACCAAGCTCTGCTTTCAAGCGGCTTTTTCGACACCCGGATTATCTCATCCTCAGCCACCCCCACAGGCAGTATGCAAACTATTTTGTATTCGTTGGGTATACCCATATACTTCGCAAGCTTTCCCGCAATGTCGTCATCATCAGTGATATGACCCTCATACCAGCAGCTTTCATACCCAAGCGCCTTTATCGCTAAAAGCATATTCTGAATAGCCGCACTGTAATCCTGCACATTAAAGCACCTGTCCCTGTACGCAAAAATTTTCCGTGTAAGTACCAAAATAAAACAAGGCGCAGTCATTGCAATCGGCGGTACAATAAGCGACTTCAATTCCCTTAAAAGCCTTTCATCATCAACCGCAATAAACGACGTTGTCTGCTTGTTGCACCCGCTCGGCGCAGCCGCCCCCGCCTCAAGTATCTTAACAATATCCTCTTTTTTAACAGGTATATTTTTATATTTTCCTCTGTAGCTTGTTCTGCCTGTTATCACATCGAAAATATCCATAAATTCTCCTTTTGTTATGTTCTTAATGATCTGCCGTCTCCCGATCCGCCCGGATTTTCCTTATAACAGGCGGCTCATTGGAAATAACGTCAATGATGTGATTTTCGGTAATAATACCGTAATGCCTCCTGTTTGACTTTTCACTGTCAAAATCAAAATCATCGATCACATTCTCATAATAATCAAGCAAAAAAGATTTTTCATATATCACCAAATACTTTCCCCTGTATATCTCCCTGTTATCAAGGGAAGTGTAGCTTTCATTCCTGCACTCGTAAATAATATAGCTTTCAAAAAGTATCTCATAGACCCTGTTCATATCCTCATAAACAGGCTTCGCTCTTAAAAGCAGCTCTCTTAATTTCGGATCATCATCGGGCAAAGAATTTTCCTGTTCCTCACTGCTTCCCGTCCTCGCAAGAGCAATAACGATCCGCAGTTCATTATTTCCGTTGTCATTTATCGAAAGCACAAACGGCGCAAGCCTGCTAAGCTCCGTTACCTCATAATTGTCCGTCCCGAATTCAAGCATAGAGCATATCCTTTCCGAATTTGTCCGAAATATATTTTTGTATGATTTTCCCCTTTATTTTCCAATATCCTCTGCACTTTTTCGCACATAAAAAACGCATACATTTTTCTCGTAATACGCACCTCGGGACATTTATAAAATATCCCCCACTATAATCATACCCCATTCCCCCCGATTTGTCAATACAAACGGCAAAATTTCCCGTAAAAAAATATTTTTTCCTCCGTCTGCTCTCCCATAAAACAGGTAAAAGGAGAAAACGGAATCTCTCCGCATTCTCCCATTGACCCTATTCCTCATCCTCCGCAGGCGGCTGTTCCATGCGCAGCAAACGTGAGATCCCCTTTTCCTGCATGGTAACGCCGTAGAGAATATCCGCCTCTTCCATAGTACCCCGCCTGTGAGTCACCGTGATAAACTGAGTAGTGTCCGTAAACCTGTGCAAATATCCCGCATACCTTGAAACGTTCACATCATCGAGAGCCGCCTCGATCTCATCCAGAATGCAGAAGGGCGCAGGCTTCAGCCGCAGTATCGCAAAATAAATCGCTATCGCCACAAAGGCCTGCTCGCCGCCCGAAAGCAGCGAAAGGCTCTTTATCACCTTCCCCGGCGGCGCCACATTTATCTCAATTCCCGACTCCAGTACATCCTCCGGGTCTGAAAGCACCAGCTCCGCCTTGCCCCCCCCGAAAAGCTCCGTAAATATCTCCTTGAAATTTTCGTTGATTATCTTAAAGCTCTCGGAAAATCTTATCTTCATCGTCTCCGTCAGCTCGTCAATAAGCTTCTCCAGCTCCCGCTTCGAAGCGTTCACATCAGAAAGCTGCCCCGACAAAAATCCGTACCTCTCCGAAACCTCCTTGTACTCCTCAATAGCCGCCACATTGACCGACCCCAGCGAACGTATCTTCTGCCTTACGCTCATAAGCCGCCCGTTTATATCCACCTTGTCCGCCCCTTCAATAACCAGCTTTTGAGCCTCCGAGGGGTATAACTCATATTGCTCCGCCATGTCGGAAATTATCTTGTCACAGCTTTTGTTATAGCCGTCCCTGCGCTCCTCCAGACGGATCCTTTCAGCCCCCGCCCGTTCCTTTTCGCCGTTCTGAGCCTTTATTTTTTCCCGTATCTTTCCCGAGATTTTTTCGTTTTCCAGATTCTCCCGCTTCGTCTTTTCTATCTCCCGCCGTATCTCTTCCGTCTTGTCCCCCGCACTTTTCAGCGCCCCCTCGCGCTCCTGTATCAGCTCTTCCTTTTCACGGATAATTTTCCTCTGCTCCTCCGCTTCCATGGCAAGCCTTACCGAATTATCCCCTATAACAAGGCTCTGTTCCTCTAAAGTCTTAAGCGTTTCCCTTGCATTTTCCAGATCCTTTTCAAGCCCCGCCTTCATCAGCTTGCTGTCCGACATTTCTGCGGATAATTTCTCACGGAATTTCCGCATTTCCTCCCGCTTCCCGCTGTCCTCCGCAGAAAGCTCCTCCTTTTGGGAAATTTCCCTTTGCAGTTCATCAAGAGCCGCCATAGCACGTTCCCTTGCAGCCTTTGACTCTTCTATCTTTTTCTCCAACCGTTCAAGATTTTCGCTTGCCGCCCTCTTTGCCGTTTCATTCTGCTCTGCCGTCTGAACACTATGCCTCAGTTCTTCTTCAAAGCGTATCTTATCCTGCTCAATGCGGCGTATCTCTTCATTCGCTGCCTCAATGTCTATCCGCATTTTGTCCACTTCAGCTTTTAAATTTGCCGCCGTTTTTTCTGCCTCATTTGCCTTTTCTTCAATTTCGGAAATCTCATTGCCCAGCCGCTCTATTTCATTTTTTCTCGTCAGCATTCCCCCCGTCTTTCCTACCGAACCGCCCGTGTACGAACCGCCTGCATTTACCACCTGCCCGTCAAGAGTGACTATTCTGAATTTGTACCCGAATTTCTTTGCAATATTTCCCGCACAGTCAATATCCTCCGCAATGACCGTCCTTCCCAAAAGGAAATTCACAACTCCCCGCAAACGCTCCTCGCATTCCACCGAATCGCAGGCCACCGCCACAAACCCCATGCATTCACTAAGCCCCCTGTCGTCTATCCTGCTGCCCTTAACAGATGTCAGCGGAAGGAACGTAGCCCGTCCCGCATTTGTATCCTTAAGCATTCTTATAGCCCGCTTTGCAGCCTCCTCATTTTCCGTGACAATGTTCTGCACAGCCCCTCCAAGAGCCGTTTCCACCGCCGTCCCCAGATCTGCGGGCACCTTTATCAGCTGCGCCACCGACCCTATTATCCCGCTTATCCTGCCGCTTTTCCCCGCCCGCAAAACCTGCTTCGGGGCATTTGCTATCCCCTCCATGCTGCTTTCAAGATCCTGTAATATCAAAGCCCTCTGCTGCCTCTCCCGAACCGCCATTTTAAGGTCGGCAAGAGTTTTTTCCGCCGCCGACAGCTTCTGCTCTCTCCCCGCAAAAAGCCGCCCCAGACCCGCAGCCCTGTTGCCCTGCTCCAGCGCACTTTTTTCCAGAAGCGCCAGCCCCTCTTCCACCTCTCGCCTGCTTTCCTCCAAACGTCCCGCAGCCTCGTCTATCGCCTTTATCTGACTGCGGAAATTCTCCCCCTGTTCCTCCGATTCCTTAATGGCATTTTCCGCCGTCTGCGCATTTATCGTAAACTCCGAACGTTTTATGTAAAGCCTGTTCAGCTCCGCCGCAGCGCCCGACAGCTTGCTTTCAAAGCTTTCCGCATCCCTTGCCGCCCTGTCAAATTCCCTTGCCGCCTCTTCAAATCTTACCCCCGCTGCCTTGATGTCCTCCTCCAATCGACTCATAAGCGCAAGCTTTTCCTCCGTCAGCCGCTTGTTTTCACTGTCCGATAATTTAGCATTTTCCGACTGCTTTTTCAGCTGTTCAATAGTCTCCTCACAGTGAGCAATGTCGTTTTTATACACCGCAATGTCCGAGTAAATTTCCGTGTTCGACTTCTCCGCCGCAAGCACATCCTCCTGCAAACGCTCTATCAGAATATTCCCGCAGGCAACCGCCTTAGCCGCCTCCCGCTGCTCCTCCTCCAACTTTTCTATAGCGCTTGCAATGCCGTCATATTCGGAAATATTTATCAAAAGCTTGTCCTCTGTCTCCGCCAGTTTTTCTTTTATCTCCGTCAGCTCCGTCATCCACGAGGTAATTTCCAGGGACTTTTTTTCCTCCGATAATTCCAAAAATTTCGCCGCCTTTTCCGACTGTATCTTAAGCGGACCTACTCTCTCTTCCAGCTCCGATAAAATATCCGTTAGCCTCAGAATATTTTCCTGTGCCTGCCCCAATCGCCTCGTCGCTTCAGCCTTTCTGTAGCGGAATTTCGAGATACCCGCAGCCTCCTCGAAAATGTCCCGCCTTTCCCCCGATTTCGAGGAAACTATCTCCGCGACCCTGCCCTGTCCGATTATTGAGTAACCGTCCCTGCCAAGCCCCGTATCCATAAAAAGCTCGGAAACGTCCTTTAAACGAACAGGCGCACCGTTAATCAGATATTCACTCTCACCGCTCCTGTAAAGCCGTCTCGTTACCGAAACCTCATCCTCATCCATAGGCAGCGCATGATCCTCATTTTCAATGCACAGCGTGACTCCCGCAAACCCCACAGGCTTGCGTTTGGTAGTCCCCGCAAAAATAACGTCCTCCATTTTAGCACCCCTGAGCGTCTTTGAGGACTGTTCACCCAGTACCCACCTTACAGCGTCGCCAATGTTTGACTTACCGCTGCCATTAGGGCCCACGACCGCAGTAATGCCCCGTCCGAACTCTAATTTTACCTTATCGGGAAATGATTTGAACCCTTGCAGTTCCAAAGATTTTAAACGCATAATAAACCTCGCAAGTAAATTTTATACCCTCGGAAAATCGAGAGCAGCCTTAATTTTTCTCGGTACCGAATTATATATTTTCACGGAAAATATTATTTGAAATGCCCGTACATACCGCTCCGGACATTATTTTTCGATCATATCAAAACTGTCCAGTTTCTCTAACATAGCAAGCGTGCGGTAAGCCTCATACTTGACCTGTAATTTCTTCAAACCCTCATCATCGCCGAACGACCAGCCTAACGGCCACCGACCGTCACCGCCTTGCCGACCCATTCTGTATTCCAGCGAATCAAGAACCAAATTACTTACAGCAGGGTACAAAATACTGTCAGGGTGTCCCGCCACATCGCACGGCAAATGAACATACTCGCTGTCCGATCTTGCAAAATCAAGCTCCATAAAAGCTGTAGGATTCTGACATAAAACCGAGGTCAGCCTGTCCGCCGTTTCCCTATCCTTCAGACAAGGTACAAACCATTGAAAATACTCTATGTCATAAGGCTCGCCCCTATCGAAAATTTCTTTATCATAATCGGGAGAATTTTTGTCCCAATACCGCAGGATATGCTCTGTCGGATATTTAATTATATCGCTGTACAATTCCTTCGGTACAAGCCCGGAATAATACGAAACAAATGCCGCAAAGCAAGCTTTTTCATTAGCACGGTATTTTTTTATCCGTTCATCCTCGTTTTCTGCCGGTGTAATATCTTCCCCCCTGTACCTGACCCAGTAACAATGAACTCCGTCGTTGACTTCCGGCACAACGACCTCCCCCCAGTTCCCTCTTTCGGGTATATAAAGCCCCAGAATATATTTCATCATATTTTGAATGACCGGGTGATCCGCAGACGGCTTTTCCTTCAGACTTAAAATATATTTAACAGCCGTCTCTGTGGATTTAAGGCATGGCCCCCTGTAATCAAACTC
>CAMWIR010000041.1 GCA_947174365.1 uncultured Ruminococcus sp.
CATATTTCCGCAGCAGCCCCATCTTTCTTTGCATATACCCAGGTATTTGAGCTTCCAGGGCTTTTCTCTGCCGTTCTTCCTCCTCAGCTCCGCCATGGGGGAAACGCCGTCAAAGGTCATATACTCTATCCATTCCGCCAGCTCCTGCACGCTGCCGCTGCCCATAGTTCCCGCCACGTAAGGCTCGCAGCCCAGTCTCTCGCAAAGATTCATAAACTCATGTGTACCGAAAGAATTATCCTCGGTAACGTGCCCCCAGTTGGTGTTTATCATTTTCTTGCGGAATGACTTTTCACCAATGCCGTCCTTCCAGTGATACTCGTCCGCAAAGCAGCCGCCCGGCCAGCGCAGCACAGGCATTCTTATCTTCTTAAACGCCTCGATAACATCATCACGAATTCCGTCGGTATTGGGGATAGCCGAATTCTCTCCCACATAAAGTCCCTCGTAAATGCACCTGCCCAGGTGCTCGGAAAAATGCCCGTAGATCTCGGGATTGATCGTCGACCTTTGGTCGGCCGTGTTGATGAGCATATTGATTTTCTTCATAATTTTTCCTTTCACGGCGTTTTCACGCCTTTATAAATTTATATCATTATAACATACTGCGGAAAATTTTACAAGATAAAAAAGACTTTTTTCTCAAAAAAATTTATAATTAAAATAAAACCGCCTTTGCCCTAAGGCAAAAACGGTGGCTGCACTGCCAATATCATTGCAGCAGCTCTTTGCACGCCTCGTGCATTTCCTCCAGCCTTGCACGGTGCTCCGTGCCTTGAGGAATGTTCCTGTCCGCCTTTTCGCAGGGGAATTTTCTGCATTCGGCGCACAAACGGACGGAATTTTCACGGCAGCAGGAGCGCACCTCGCAGCCCCCTCTGAATTTATCGTTTTCACGGTCTGCGCTGAGGCAACCCCGGCAGTTTATATCTTCGGGAGCAAGCTCCCTGCCGCTTTCGGAAAATTTAAGGGCAAGAAACCTTTTCATCTGTTCATCGTTCTTTTCGGTTGCTATGTACACGGGGCATTCGCCGCACATTATTCCGCAGCATGAGATTATTTCCATAATTTATCATACCTTTCCGCCGCATAGTACGGCATTTTTCTTTTCATAAATTTATTTTACCATAAAACCGCAGGGTTGTCAACCTGATGATATGCAGTAATATTCATTCCACAGCACCTCGGAATTTTCTGCTCTCATACCTGAAGTATCAAGATATCCTTAATTGTTGTTTCTCTATTTCATTTAACATACCGGTCATCGTCCTTTCCAATATTTTTTATCAAGTAAGCGGTTTTCGTTCTCTGAAAATTTTCGGTTACAGGTATCTTTTTCTGTATTCCGTGGGCGTGCAGCCCGTTCTTGATTTAAACTGCCTCAGAAAATGAACGTCGCTTTTATAGCCGCACATCCGACCTATCGAACCTATGGGAACATCGGTAGTGGAAAGCATAAATTTTGCGTGTTCGATCCTGCCAGCTATAACATCATTTTTCAGACTTATGCCGAAAATGCTTTTATATGTATGCTCAAAATACGATGCGCTCATTCCCGTTTCTTCCGCCAGCGCATATACGCTCCATTGCTGCTGCGGCGTGCTGTAGATCCTGCTTCGTACCGCCGCCATTTTTTCATAATGACTTGAATCATATCCGCTGCTGCGGAGCTTTTCACCCAGCTTTACAAAGAAAAGCTGCATATATAATTCAAGAGAATGTGAACGGTATAAATTGTCGGAATAATTTTCATAACTCATGCTTTTTATCAGCATGGAAAGCTCATTTATACCGCCTGTTTCTATAACTCTGTCAAAGGGAATATTCAAACTTTGAAGCTCTCCTATCTCATCCTCGGAGCAAGAAAAATGAAACCAGTCACAAACAAATTCCGCTCCGTGGGCACGGTAAAATTGGGGGGTGCCTTTCTTATAAAGTATAACCGAATTTTCCCGTGCTTTAATTTCAATTCCGCCGATATTGAATATTGCGGGAGACTTCAGCAAAATAAGAAGATAATCCCCCGAGCCGTTCGGACGGGAAACAAAAAAGTCATTATCATAGGTATAATTGAATCCGATCTTATTTATTTTCATTTTAATGATCTCCTTTTACGGTGCAGCAAAAAACAAACGGTTCAACCGAATTAAATATACTGTTATAAAATAAAATTGACCCCTCCGTATACCAAATGACAGCAAGTAAATATTACAGCGGGTATCAGTGCAATCATATTTTTCCTGTCGAGTAAATAAAAAATAAATGCAAGGCAGGGAGGAAGTATGAGCAATATGATCGTAAGTGCGCTCACATTTCCCGAGTAGTATAACACCCACCCAAGAAAATATAATACCGCACATAAAATAACTCCTGCAATAAGCGGAGAAAACCGTACTTTTCCCGAATTTTTATCTATGAAAATACACATAGCCGCAACAAAAATCACTTGAAATACCGACCCTATCACGTCGATCGTTTCCGTTGCAGACTCCCCTCTTAAAATATCGTTGGGTGCAGGCTTTACAGTCCATATAATATTCGGTATCATAATTAAAACAAATAAGATCATGCCCCATATATCAAATCCGATTCTGTACTTTTTAAGCATTTTCCGCCTCCACAAATTTTTCATTACAAAAATAATATCATCTAATTTTAAAAAAGTCAATAATTTTAATGATTTTTTAATATTTTTAATGTTTTTTTAATGTTGATTTTTGAAATTACCGTATTGCCCACACATTTTATTCTTGACAAAATCCCGACAGAAGGATATAATTATATTTATACAAATTTATTTAAAACCAGTCTTCACAAGATATGTGTGCGGATTTTTTCCTACGGGGCAAGGTTTTGTCAATGACAAGGCAAAAATTCGCAGGTATACTTGCGTACGATAAGAATTTTTAACACAGTCATATTCCTACGGGCAAAAGATTGCCCAAAAGATGTGCGTATACGCTTGTGTAGGCAGGTTCTTATATAGGAAAGGATGATTTCGTTGATAAGTCACGAAAGTGGAATTATAGAAATTTTTGCATATCCTTCTTTGAATAAGGGAAAATATCTGTTGAAAATTTATTTAAGTAAATCAGGAGCAAAGGGGTTGGGCACGGAACTAATCAGGTGGTCATATAACTGTAATGAAGGGGGGCATTTTCATATTGAGCCGATGCCGTATGAACATATATATGAATCAATGGGAGTATTTTGTTTACCCGGAAGTTCTAAAATTATATTTGAAAGCGGTTTTAGCAATAATGAAACATTAATAAATTGTGATGAAGATTATGATTATGATATAAATAGTGATAATACTATTTTTGCCGAACTGGTTGACTTAAATGATAATATTGCTTTTCATAATAGAGTTCAATTCTCTTTTAATAAAAAAGCTATGAGGGATTTGGGAGAATATTTGCGTCAGAATAATATTGTAAACAATTTGTTCGCTTGGGAGATTAATAAACCATATAGTGAGAATTTAGATATATGTTTCATATCAAATGAAAAAAGCATTACTGCTGTTGAAGTAATAATTACTGAAAATAAATGCATAGATGATTTTTATAAATAAAAAAATGTCTTTACAAGCTATGTGTGCTGATTTCCGAGCATAATTTTGTAGGCAATTTCTGCCATAGACAACAGGAAAATGGCCGCAGGCGGGCATTGTTTCGCAGAAACACAGTGATCGGCAAGGGAGTTTGACGCAGTATATGAGAAAATTGACGTGCAGAATTTAACAGCAAGACGTGCGCATACGCTTGTGAAAACAGGTTCTTAAAAAAGCCTTTTTTAATATTGGAAAACCGAAAGCTTTACTGAAAAATATAACCGGGAGGGTCAAAATTGCCCGATAAAAATAACGTATCAGCAATAATAAACAGCGGACGGGAGCTGTCACGAATGCAGCAGCTGACATTGGTGGCTAGGCTCAGCATTCCCGCAATTCTCGCTCAGCTGACATCTATAATAATGCAGTATATCGACGCTGCCATGGTCGGAAGCCTCGGAGCGGACGCTTCTGCCGCAATAGGTCTTGTAACAAGTTCATCATGGCTCCTCGGCGGACTATGTTCCTCTGCTGCTGCGGGATTTTCCGTTCAGGTCGCCCAGTTTGTGGGGGCAGGGCGGCAGGATACGGCAAGAAATGTTTTTCGCAGTTCACTGGGAGTGGCGCTTCTTTTCGGGCTGCTGCTCTGCGGCATAGGCACAGGGATAAGCCCGAAGCTTCCCCTTTGGCTGGGAGGCAGAGCGGAAATAACAGCCGCCGCATCAAGCTATTTTTTTATATTTTCCTGCGCCCTGCCCGCTGCACAGTTCAGGCAGCTTTCAGGCAGTATGCTCCAGTGCAGCGGTGATATGAAAACTCCCAGCGGACTGAATATTTTAATGTGCTTTCTTGATGTCATATTTAATTTTCTGCTTATTTTCCCCGCAAGGAATGCCGTATTTTTCGGAAAAAATGTCACTCTCCCCGGTGCAGGGCTCGGAGTGACCGGCGCTGCCCTCGGCACTGCTCTTTCGGAGGTGACTGTGGCAATGCTTATGATGTGCGCCGCCTGCAAGAGATTTTCTGTCCTTAAATCACGGCATGAACATACAAAGCCCGATCCCGGTCATTATAAAACCGCCGCTTACATATCCCTGCCCTTGGCATTCGAGCATATCGTGCTTTGCGGGGCGCAGGTGGCTCTTACCCATATTACTGCCCCTCTGGGCACTGCCGCTATTGCTGCAAATTCCCTGGCAGTCACCGCAGAAAGTCTCTGCTATATGCCCGGCTACGGCATAGGATCGGCTGCAACTACCCTTGTGGGTCAAAGCATAGGCGCAGGCAAAAAGGAACTTGCCCGCCGATATGCGGGACTGTCGGTATTTTTAGGCGTGGCGCTCATGACCGTTACGGGGATATTGATGTTCATTTTCTCTCCCCTTATGTTCGCCCTGCTTACCCCCGACCCCGAGGTGCGTGCACTTGGCGCACAGGTGCTCCGGATAGAGGCATTTGCAGAACCCCTTTACGCTGCCTCGATTGTTACAGCAGGGGCGCTTCGGGGCGCAGGAGATACACGAATTCCCAGTATAATGAATCTGGTAAGTATGTGGGGCGTCCGCCTTACAGCAGCATATTTTTTAGCCCCTGTGTTTGGTTTGCACGGCGTGTGGCTTGCTATGTGCGGCGAGCTTTGCTTTCGGGGGATACTGTTTCTGATTCGACTTTTCAGAGGGAAATGGCTGAAAGGGTGACTGTCGGGAATATCATTTAAAAATCCGGCGACAGACATTTTTATGGCCAAAAATTACAAATCGGAAGACACACGCCGCCGCAAACCCTTTTACACAAGATTATTTTTCACCGCAAATACTGCAAGCTGAGTGCGGTCTTTAAGCTCCAGCTTTTCAAGCAGACGGGATATGTTGTTACGCACCGTACCCTCCGCAAGAAAAAGCCTTCCCGCTATCTCCTTGTTATCACAGCCGTCACAGATAAGAGCCATAAGCTCCCGCTCCCTTTCGGTAAGCTCAAAGCTTGCGGCAGATGGCTGGGAAGGCATCATTGTCTGTCTTATGGACGAAAACACACTTGCTCCGAACACATTTATGCCGCTGTGCACCGTTTTTATCGCACTGATTATTTTTTCGTGCTCCATTTCCTTAAGTATGTATCCGTCCGCTCCGCATGAGACCGCTTTCTGCACTGTCTCGCTGTCGTCGAACGTGGTCAGGACAAGCACCTTTATTTGAGGAAAATGCGCCTTTATCTGCCTTGTGCCGTACTCGCCGTCATACTGCGGCATACGCATATCCATAAGCACAACATCGGGAGAATTTTTTATGCACATTTCAAAGGCTTCCTTTCCGTTTGAAGCCTGTCCGACTACCTTTATTTCCTCATCTGCGGCAAGTGTCACCTCAAGTCCCATACGGAGTATCTGTATGTCGTCAGCTATTATCACCTTTATCATTTTGCTCCTCCTTGACGGGTATTTTTATTATTGCGGTAAAGCCTATGCCCTCTCCCGACCTGAATACTGCCGTGCCGTCCAGAGCCTCTGTCCGTTCGGTAATACCCCGCAAGCCGTCGTGTGCGGTTATTTCGGAACAGCCTCTGCCGTTGTCGAATACGTAAAGTTCTACCCATGTACCAAGAAATTTTATAATAACATCTATCCTGTCCGCTCCGGAATATCTTACCGAATTTGTGATAAGCTCACGAAAGCTGCTGTATATATTCTGCACACAGAATGAGTAGCGTTCGTCCTCTGTGCCCTGGACGCAGACCTGTATGTTTATATCCCTTACAGCGTTTGTGACCGTCCTTACTGCGGCGGTAACGGTGGTCATGAAGCTGTCCTCCCGCAGATCGTTTATGGAGCATCGGAGTTGAGTAAGTCCTCCCCTTGCAAGTGACTCGGTTTTTTCCGCAAATTCGAGCAATTCATTCGCTTCGGGAGAAGCCGCTATATTTGCAAGCCGAGCTTTTGAAAGCTTGGCGAGAGAGCTTATTATGGTAAAGGTATGCCCTGCGGTATCGTGTACCTCCTGGGCGATACGGTTGCGCTCCTGCTCCAGTACAAGCTTCTGCCTTGCAAGAGCAAGCTCATCCGTTTTTTCGATAAGCTGATAATAACGGGATATGTCCGAAACTATCAGAAGCTGCGCCACCGAAACTCCCTTGTCGTTGCAGCAATGATAATGTCTTATTCCGTAGACTGTTCCGTTCTTTTTTATTTCGGCATAGTCGAAATTTTTATCCACAGCTTTGCCTGCAAGCTCGGAAATATATCCCATAAGAGAAGTGAGATCTGTTTTTTCGGATATGTCAAGCTGTCTCCTTGCCGCAGTGCTCAGATAGGTTATCCTGTCCCTGTGGTTGAAAATCACAACGCCCTCTTCAATGGTATTGAAAGCGTCCTCAAAGGCAACATCGTTTACATTCAGAAAGCCGTACCGATATGTTGCCAGTAGAATAAGGATCCCCGAAAGCGCAAAGGATATCGGCGTAAGCGCAAGGTCAATGCTGATGATACCGCCCAGAGTAAGCAGATTTATTGTCAGCGGAATAGCAGTAGCCAGGGTGAGCAAAACCGCCTGTCCCCGTGAACGCTCCTTTATCTCAAAGCATTTTTTGCATACAAGGGCAATGCCTATAAGCATAACAGTATATGTATACACCTGCATTATGTAGAAGACAGGGCCGTGAACTACAGCCTCAGGTGAAAAGTCGGTGTAGTAAAACTTGTGCAGGGGATTTGTGACAGCGCACAGAAATATAAAAGTTGAGAAGGTCAGAGTCCCTGTCACAAGCGGCTTTGAAAGCTCTCTGTCCATATAGCTTACCGCAAACAGCAGCCAGCAGCTGCCCAAAAAACATATTCCGAGATTTCCCACAGCGTAGCTTATCAGGAACTGTTTTTCGCTTTCCGACATGATTATCATAAGCTGGGAAATTATCCACAAAAGCTGCGAAAACACACATCCCACAAAGCTGAATGTGACCTTGCTGCGGCTGCCCTTGACCAGAAGCCAGAGAACAGCCGAAAATACCGTAAAAAGCGCCGCAAGAAGCATACCGGTAATTACAGGCAGCAATTCTGCTTTCATATTTTCGGTTCCTTTCTATATTATATTATTTAAATATTCTTTATATTTCATAGTAATATTCGTAAAGAATCGGCAGTATCGGTGCAGCACAGCATAAATTACGGTAAAATTTTTACTGATTCTTCATATTAACGTTTTTTTTGACGGCAAATAGAATGAAAAATAATGCATACGGGAATAACAGGAACCTCCACGACCATAGCACAAAATGCACATATTATACCAAGCAGAAAGCCGTCAACTCCGTAAAAAGTATTAAAAAAGAAATCAGCGCCGAAAATCGCTCCGTACAGCCCGTTTAAAGGCACGAGTACATACGGGATAAATGTAAGGATAAACAATGCCTTTTTTACTTTAGCATTCATAAAGTTTGCTTCTTTCCTATTTTAACATATCTTACGAAAAAAATCAACTACCATTTCCAATCTTCGAAAAATCTTCCTGCTTTTTCCTTAAATTCCCTGCCTTTTCTTACGAAATATTCGTTTGCGGCAGATACTGCTATAAGAATAAATCCAACGATCAGCAGATACACCCACCAGTCTATCATGGCGAAGAAATCTCTGAATGTGTAGATAGTAAGTCCCGTAAGTGCTATTGACGAGACTGCGAACCAGCGCTTTTTCTTTGAGATAAAGGAGTAGAGCAGTATGAGTGCAGACACCCCGAGAACAATAAGGGTGTTAAAAAGATTCTGATGAGAAAGTGCGTCTGTTATAAGGCTGACAAAGGCTATCCCGTAGACTGCCGACGAGAAATTTTCGGACAGTTTTGGTCTCCTTGCCCATATTTTTGAAAATGCAAAGCCGAAAGCGGAGATGATACCAAGGGTTATTTTCCGTGAAAAGAGAATGTCGCTTACAATAAGGAACGGTCTGAATATCAAGGCAAGTGTGAACAATCCGCAGCCAACGGTCAGCATAAAACTGTTGACATCGTCATTGTGTTCTTTTCGCACAAGATTTGCGGCAAAGGCAGCAAGTATGGTAAGCACGGCAAAGGTCGTGACCCTTTCATTTGCAGAGCTTATCATTGGCAGTGCAAGCAGCATTCCCGTGCAGCAGGTATCAAGGCGGAAGCATTCATTTTCACGGTCAAGAAGCTTTCTGCCGTAAAATATTCTTGAAGCCGCAAAGGAAGCCAGAGCAAATATTACCGCAAACATAAGCGATACATTAAGTTCTGTATGGAGCGAGACGTTTTTCGCAATACTACGGACTACCGCTGCAGCTCCCGCCATAGTCAGCAGCGAAAGGAGGTTGTTTTTGTATCTGCAAAACAGCACAGTCAGCATAACGCTTACACCGAGAAGGATCACAAGCATAAGGTTAAGATCGCTTGACGTTCCAAAGAATATCAGTACAGCCGATGTGAGTGCAAATGAGAAGAATGTTATATCGGGTTTCTTTCTTATGAACATTATCGCCGCCGCTGTTACTGCAAGCACGGCTGCGTCAACTGCCGCCATTGTGCCGAATAATTCAGAAAGATTGTAATAAACAAATGTATAAACCATTCCCGTTACAGGCAGGGGCAGCAGTATTCTGAACAGACCCCCAAGTTTGCCGTCCTTCTCTGATGCTTTTATCAGCATTAATGCACCGAGCATGGCAAAGCTCAATATGCCGCAAAAGTTATATTCAAGGGCGCACGCCAATGCGGAAAATGCAAGTCCTGCGGTGAGGAAAATGTCCGAGAATACGGTGCGAACAGGCTTTGCAAAATGATGTATCAGTGAAAGCGCAAACATTATGCATACAAGGATAAATTCGGGTACAATAATATTTTTGTCCGAGATAACGCAGTACAGGTTATACGCCGCAAGGCTGCCGATAACACACTCCGCTGCTTTGAGCAGACTGTTTTCATGACGTATCCCTCTCACAGTCGTGTAGCCTATATACAGTAAGGCAATGAGGAAGCAGTAAATATCCCAAGAGCCGAACCGGTCTGCGGTAAATATTACAGCCGAAGCGGCAGCCAATATGTTGAATATAATGCAAACCGCATTTGTAACCTTCATCCATTCCTCGGGCATTTTCATAAAGGCGAAATATTCTGCGGCATAATACAAGACCGCAAACGCCGAGAAGATCAAAATGAATAATTCCGTCGAATCAACTGTTTTATATATAATGCACAGAGAAAAGATCATACCCGCAAGCTGCGAAGCTATTGCCCAGTGTGTTTTTGAGTATTCGCCGTGCCTGCAAAATGCCATTGCTGCAATGCCGATAGAATATGCGATATAAATTGCCGCACTTACATAGAAATGATATGTCCATTCGTAGTTTACGGACATTTGGCATAATGTGAAAACCACGCCGAAAATTCCTGTAATATACGAAAATGCTTTCAAAGAGGATTCCCATTTTTCGGGTTTGTTCAATCCGAATGTGTGTACAAAATTAAGATATGCAGCTGCGAAAATCGTACGGTAAAGCATAAAATGGGTCTCGCTTTCGGCAAGATTTGAAAGCAAAGCAATAATGAACGATATGCCCGTTATCTGGGAAATGACCGACCAGTGCCGCTTGGAGTATTCGTCATGCTTCAAAAATGCCATTGCGGTGATACCAATGGAATATGCAATATAAATTGCCGTACTAACATAGAAATGATATGACCATTCGCCATAATAATGCATTTGCGAGGCTGTGAAGATCACGCCGAAAATTCCCGTAATATACGAAAATGCTTGTAAGGGAACTTTCCATTTTTCGGGCTTGTTAAGCTTTAACGTATTTACAAAATTAAGATATACGGCCGCAAAAACTGTCAGGTAAAGCATGAAGCAGATATCGCTTTGAGCAAGTTCTGCAAGAGTGAACAGGGAAAAAAGCGTGCCAATAAGCTGTGAAATTACAGCCCAGCGACCCTTTGAGTACTTACTGTGATCTCGGTAAGCCGCTGCCGTGATAAATGCGGCTTGCAGGATATAAAGTACGGAAACGGTATAGCAAGCCGGATTCCAGCTGCCGAAATTATCAATAAGAGCAGACAGTGCAGCGAAAACACTTATCAGACCGAGAATTGCCGACGATATACCCGCAGCAAGCTTCCAGCCCTCCGGAAGCCGTGACGGCAATGTATAGACCGCATTTACAAGTATCAGCAGCATTGCGGTAAAGTACAGTGCGGCAGCAGCACTGCTTGCTGAAAGCTCCGCTGCAAGCATTACGGAAAATGTAAGTCCCGTAAACATTGAGGCAAACGCAGAGGGAGCGTTTTTATATATGTGATGTCCGCAGACTGCCATTAGTCCTGCCGCAAAGGAGGAAACAATGTATATTCCGGCTACCCAAAAGCATATGCCGTTCCAATCTCCGAAATTTGACATAAGGGCATTAAATGACGATATTATGCCGAAAACGTTTAGAATAAATGCGGATATTTTTACGGGTATGTTCCAGCCCTCCGGTATCTTTATGTCAAATGTAAACATTCCCAGCGAGAACAGTACTGCGAAAACGGCAGCAGAAAGGTCAAATATCTCACTGCTTACGGACAGCTTATGCATAATAATCAGTGCAAAAAGCGTTCCCGATCCAAGGGACGATACAGCGGCAAGACTCGTTTTATAAACGCGGTGTCCTCTGAATCCCATAACAGCCGCCGCTGCGCTGCGGATAACAAATACAGCGGCTGCCGCATAAAATGCACGGCTGTCTCCGAAAGCTGCGCTTATGCCGCCGAGCAGGGCAATGATGTTCAGTGCGGGTGAAGCTATGCGCAAAGGCTTTTCCCACTTGGGGGATTTTTTTACGTCAAGGGCGTACATAAAAATATTCATCACTGCTGTGAGAACTGCGGCAAGAAGCGCAAAAAAGCCTAAATTGTCGGAAAGCTGAACAAGTACAAGAATGCCCGAAAAGGCTCCGCTGAATACGGAAATATAAGCAGCGGCAGGTATGTCGAAA
The DNA here is from genome assembly GCA_947174365.1 of uncultured Ruminococcus sp. Classification (GTDB taxonomy): domain Bacteria; phylum Bacillota; class Clostridia; order Oscillospirales; family Ruminococcaceae; genus Huintestinicola. The sequence continues at coordinate 11,532 of CAMWIR010000041.1, forward strand.
ATTCGGAGACCATTTGCGGATAAAAGGCTTATGATAAGCAGTGCCGACGCATAAAGCAGGCAACTGCCCTCTCCCGCCACGGAAAAATACGTGCCCATAAGTCCGAAAAATCCCGCAGTTATAAGGGTTATAGAGGTAAAGAAAGTACCGAGTGTGTAAAATGCAAATGAAGTACGTTCAAGCTTCAGTTTTTTCCCGGTAAAAGCGCTGATACCGAAAAACAATGCCGAAACTGCTCCTATAACGCAGGTACGTTCAATTTTTCCAAGGGACGCCCACACTGCCGTAGAAAAGACAAGCCCTGCAAGAACAACGAAAATTATGCCTATCATCATAAGGACTGACATTGCGGCAGCACGTTTTTTTTCATATATATAAGAGTTCTTTTTGTTTTCTGCTGTGACAGGTTTTGCGTCGTTGTAAACCGTTTTTGGGATATTTTTGTCCGGTCTGTTTTCGTTTTTTACATCAACCGGCTTTTCCGCATATGTATAAGGCTGTGGCTTTTGATATGTGTAAACAGGCGGATCATACAAGTTTTTATCAGGTTCGGTTCTGTTATCGGTTGCGGCAGGCTTTTTTTCGACCGCCGCGGAAACGTTTCCGTTTGAAACGGTATTACTTACATCTGCTTTTACGGAATCTCCGCCGTGTATTCTGCTGAATTCGTGACTGTCAGAAAATACAGGCTCGGAAATTTCTTGGTTTTGCGAAGGGTATGCCATTTCATTGTTTTTGATTCTGAGATCATAATATTCGGAAGTGCTTATTCTTCCGCTGCGGCAAAGCGCATCAATAAAGTTTCTGAGTTTATCGTTTTCCTTTGATTTTATTATGGAAAGGGGAATAAGCGCAAAGGGTGATAATATCCAGACAATTATAAGAATAACATACATAGCAATCTCTCCTTTTGATTTACAGTTAAATTATAGCATTTCGGGAATTTTAAGGCAATATGCCGTTTGTAACTGCATGAGTGACATTTGTCACTTTTTTGCAGTGAAAAAGCAGGGACAGCTTGTTGTACTTATTTGATTAATGAAAAAATATGTTAAAAAAACAGATGATTCTATATTGTCTGGAGATGATCTTGTAATTACCGATAAAGTGCTTTCCTATACTCCGTGGGACTTTTCCCGAAATTTTCTTTGAATTTTTCAGCATAGTAGCTTGCCCCCGAAAATCCGCAGGCAAGGCATATTTCAAGTATGGTCATGTATGTGTCTTTCATTAGTTCAATACTCTTCTGAAGCCGATAATCATTCAAATATTCAATGGGTGTTTTGTAAAGGTATTTGAGAAATAATCCGCCGCAGCTGCGTTTTGAAACATATCCCGCTTTTGCAATATCCGCAAGCATAATTTTTTCGGAATAATGTTCGTGAATAAATGACAGCATTGCTTTCAGTTCGGATAGCCGGTCATTTTCCTGTGCTTTTTTTGAGCTGAGGTCAATGTGTTCTGATACCTCGCTCCATATCAGGTAAATAGAACCAAGGGCAGTCAGCGTGGACGTTTTTGACTCAGATTTATGCGCAATGTTGTGTACAAGATCAATTATATTTGCCTGCCACGGAATGCTGCTTTTTAAATGAATGTAATCCTGTGAACCTGCTATGGCAGGCTGTACAAACATCTGCTCAAACTGTTTTACCGAACAGATCGATGCAGGATGAAACAGCAGCACATAATACTCGCACTCGGTCATATCCTTAGCAAATGCCGAATGCAGACGTCTGGAATTGACAAATATCCCCTCGCCTTCGCCGAAAGTCACAAGCTGTCCGTTGACGTTATAGGTAATTCTCCCCGAGAGCGGAACAATAAACTCAAAATCGTCATGCCAGTGACTTTTCATTGTAAAATTCGGGTAGGACGAAAACCGCCCTCTATGAAAATAAAATGAAAAATCGGCATAAGTGTACTTTATTTTTTCACTGCGGTCATTGTTCAGATCAATAAAATTAACACACTTCTTTTTCATATCTTCACCTTGCGCTTTTGTTATATAATTTTGCAAAATTCTTGTTGAATTCCGCATATCTTTGCGATATAATTATATCACAGCTGCTGCATATGTGTCAAGACAGTCAGGAAAATTTACATATCCTCAAAAAAGCTTTCGATAGGCTTGTGCAGTATCTGGGACAGTCCCCACAGTTCAATATCCGAAACCGTTCTTGTCTGCTCCTCTATACGGCAGACCGAACCTCGGCAGATGTAAACAGCTATTGTTTCCAGCTTGTCGGAAAGCTGCTGTTGGCTCATTTTCTGCTCCGTGCGGAATTTCTTCACCTGTTTTCCCACCATATTCATTTTTTCTCCGTCAATGATCCTTGCCATAATAATCAGCCTCCTTAAAGATTTTTTTTGAAAAAGTCTTGACATAGGACAATTATTATGATATACTAAAAAGCAAGCTTTTATGTCCTGTTACAAGACATACAGAATATTTTTTTAAAGAGGGGTATTATCATGCCGTCAGTTATCAGCATTAAAAATGTCACAAAGGAATTTAAGGTACTTAACCGCCGTGAGGGGTTAAAGGGCAGCGTTAAGGACTTATTTTCGAGAGATTACAAGGTCGTCCGTGCTGTGGACAATATCAGCATGGACATTGAACAGGGTGAAATAATCGGTTATCTCGGACCGAACGGTGCGGGAAAATCCACAACCATAAAAATGATGACAGGTGTACTGGAGCCTACTTCGGGAGAGATCTTAGTAGACAATAACGTTCCTTATCTTAACAGGACTAAAAACGCGCAGAATATAGGCGTGGTATTCGGTCAGCGTTCCCAGCTGTGGTGGGCGCTTCCGCTCATAGAATCCTTTAATATACTTAAAGATATTTACCGGATAGGTGACACCGAATACAACAATATGCTGGAAATGTACCGCTCTGTTGCGGATATAGAGCCTTTGCTGCACAAGCCTGTCCGTCAGATGTCGCTTGGACAGCGGACGTTGAGCGATATTTTAGCTGCGTTTCTTCATGACCCGAAAATTGTTTTTCTGGACGAACCGACTATCGGTCTGGACGTTTCAATGAAATCGAAAATACGCAATCTAATCCATGCTCTGAATAAGGAGAAAAACACTACCGTAATTCTTACCACTCACGATATGGGGGACGTTGACGCATTGTGCCGCAGGATAGTTATAATTGACAGCGGAAAAATGCTGTACGATAATGATATTGAGCATTTGAAAGGCTTTTTCGGTTCTTACCGCACACTTAAAATACGTGTTGACGGCGATTCTTCAAAAAGCGTGGAAGCTGTTCGCAAGAAACTTTCGGGCTTATCTGTTTCCTCGGATGATGAATGGATATCCATTCTTGTTGACGAGGAAAAGGCTACGGTAGTGGACGTGCTCGATAAATTAAGAGACGCATTCAATATACGGGATATGCGGCTTGAGGAGATCTCCACCGAAGAGGTCATCAAAAAGATATACGAGGAGGGAGTTTGAGTGAATATAAAAAAATATCTCGCCCTGACCCGTGCCGGAATTATGGAATCCCTGCATTTCAGGCTTGGTACTTTAGTTATGACAGCAGGAAATTTGCTATACCTGATCGTTGTATATTTTCTTTGGAAGTCTATTTTTGCATCGTCGGAAACAGAAGTTGTAAATGGGATGACATTCACCGATACTCTTATTTATCTGGTGCTTGCAACGGCGCTGTTCGGGTTTATGGAAATGTACACTGTCTGGGAAATGGGACGGAATATACAATCGGGAAAGATCGTTCTCGACCTGCTTAAACCTATGGAATACCGCAGCTATTTGTTCTGGTCCTATTCGGGCAGCTTTGTGACGAATTTCTTTTTCACAGTCCTACCAACATTTATAGTTGTAGGTATTGTTACCCACGGAGCGATACCGTTTGGGATAAATCTGCTCTTTTTTGCGGTATCGGTAACTCTTGGGGTAATGATAAATTACAGCATTGATTTTATTGTAGGAACAATATGTCTTTACACCGAATCTATATGGGGAATAAACATAATGAAACAGGTCATTGTTCTGCTTTTATCGGGAGCGACTGTGCCTATCGCTTTTTTCCCCGAACCGCTTAAAACTGTTGTGTATTATCTTCCGTTCCAGTCGATATACAATGCGCCTCTGACGCTTTTGCTGGACGTAAATCCGTCGTCGGAAGCAGTTCTTAAAACCATTGGCACACAAATTATCTGGTGCATAGTAATGACGGCGGTCGGAAAGCTTTTCTGGAAAATATCGCTGCGGCAGATTACCGTGAACGGAGGTTAAGCAATGCAGAAAAAAGGATTTAGTTTTTATCTGAAAATATACTGCAAAATTCTTGCGCAGGATCTTAAAAGCAAAATGAGTTACCGTGCCGATTTTATTATTTCGATTATAGGTATGATCTTTACCAACATTGCGGGATTTGCAAGCTTTTGGATATTGTTTCGTAATTTTTCATCCATTAATGGCTGGGGATACTATGAAATATTATTTCTGTACGGCTTTTCACTGGTTTCTCTCACACCTGTGCAATGCTTTTTTGACAACAACTGGAGCTTGCGGATGTATGTATATTCGGGGGATTTCATCAAGTATTGTTTCCGACCCATAAATTTATTTTTCTATTATCAGTCGGAGGTTTTTGATATTAAAGGACTGGGACAGCTGGCTTTCGGTATCGGAACTCTGATATATTCATGGGTAAAGCTCGGTCTTGATTTTACACCGCTTATGCTGTTGAAAATGACCGTGTTTCTGATTACTGCTTCACTTGTTATGGTCGCTTTGCAAAACGCGGCGGCAGCGACTTGTTTTTGGATAAATAACTCGTTTTATGTACTTGATCTGGTAACGAGATTTAAGGACTATGCAAAATATCCCGTAACGATATTCAGTCCCGTTTTCAGATTTATTTTTACGTTTATTATGCCGATAGCGTTTATTGCATACTATCCAAGCCTTGTAATACTTCGTCCCGATGAAATACCGTTATTGTCGTGGCTCTCGCCGCTTTTCGGGTGTATGTTCTTTTTTCTGAGTTATAAGTTTTGGATGTACGGTGCTATGAAATACAGCGGTACAGGTTCGTAAAATTATAATAAGTGATGACAGGAAAAATAAATTATTACACACATTATAAAAAATCTGACCAAAAAAGATTTATTAAACGGGTAATATTTCTATGCAGTAAAAATCCTCCGACTTTGTTTTTGAAGTTTGGAGGATTTTTGCTTGCCGGAATATTTTTATATAATTTGCAATTCACAAAATAAATTCTTATGTTAAGCTTGTTGTTAGCGATTGAAATTTTTCAGTAAAAAAATTTTTCCAAAAACTATTGCATTTTCAAAAAAAGTATGATATAATTAACTTGTGAGCAAAAGGAAGTGTCCGATTGCAAACATTTTTTTAAATCATTTGTACTGACTTCCAAAGGTTTTCCTGCGGAGAAAGGCGATACCATAGGTGATAATTGTGTTTATTATGCCCGCTGTCAGTATGTGCAGCGGGCATTTTTATATTTTTGAAGGGAGCTGTTATAATGGAAACAAGAGTTGCGCTGATCGGTATTGTTGTGGAAAATCTTGACTCTGCCGAAAAACTGAACGGACTGCTTCACGATTACGGGCAGTACATAATCGGCAGAATGGGAATACCCTATGAAAAAAAGGGGGTGTCCATAATCAGTGTTGCGGTGGACGCTCCTCAGGACATTATCAGCGCGCTTTCCGGTAAGCTTGGAAAGGTCAAGGGGATCACTGTAAAAACGGTCTATTCCAAATTGGGTGAGGCAAAATGAGCAGCGCAAGCAACGTGAGCAAGATCACCGAGCTTATTGACAAACTTGAAAGTAAGCGTATTCTTCCCAAAAGCGAGCTTACCGAAATCATTTCGGGGCATACTCCCGAGACAGACGAGTACCTTTTTACAAAAGCAAGAGCTGTCCGTGAACGGATTTACGGCAAGGACGTTTATATGCGGGGACTTATCGAGTTTACCAATTACTGTAAAAACGACTGTCTTTACTGCGGTATTCGCCGAAGCGCAAAGGGAGCCGAAAGATACCGCCTTGCCGAAGAACAGATCATAAAATGCTGCGAAACAGGCTATAAGCTCGGCTTCCGTACCTTTGTACTGCAAGGGGGGGAAGACGGCTTTTATACCGATGATAAGATCGTAAGCATTGTTTCCGGGATAAAAGAAAAATTCCCCGACTGTGCGGTAACGCTTTCGATAGGCGAGAAAAGTCGTGAGAGTTATGAAAAGTACCGCAAAGCAGGAGCGGATCGTTATCTTCTGCGGCACGAGACCGCAAACAGCGAGCATTACAGCCGTCTCCACCCGAAAGAGCTGACCCTTGCAAACCGCATGAAATGTCTTGCCGATTTAAAAGAGCTTGGCTTCCAAACGGGCTGCGGGTTTATGGTACAGTCACCTTATCAGACTGCGGAAAATCTTGCGGAGGACTTGCTGTTCATTCACAATTTTCAGCCGCACATGGTGGGGATAGGCCCATTTATCCCGCACCACGATACGCCCTTTTCAAATGAAAAGAAGGGCAGCTTGGAAATGACCTTGCTGCTTCTCGGAATGATACGCCTTATGCTGCCAAGCGTCCTTCTCCCCGCAACGACCGCTTTGGGGACTATCCACCCAAATGGCAGGGAAAAAGGGATTTTAGCGGGAGCAAATGTTGTCATGCCAAATCTTTCCCCAAAAGATGTTCGGAAAAAATATCTGCTGTACGACAATAAAATCTGCACGGGGGACGAGGCAGCCGAGTGTATAGCCTGCCTCGGGAAGCGAATGGAAAGTATCGGTTATAGACTTGTTACCGATAAGGGAGACTATAAAGAATAAAAAAATTCTTCAATAATTATTATGAAAGGAAAATATATTATGTACAACCCAAATTCACTTAAAGCAGAGGAATTTATCGACAATTCCGAAATACTCGAGACACTTGAATACGCCGAGAAAAACAAGGAGAATGCCGAGCTTATCGACAGCATTATTGCTAAAGCGGAAAAGCGCAAGGGGCTTTCTCACCGTGAGGCGGCAGTTCTTCTGGACTGCACCCTTGCGGACAGAAACGAGCGTATTTATGAGCTTGCACGTCAGATCAAAAAGGATTTTTACGGCAACCGTATAGTAATGTTTGCGCCGCTGTATCTTTCCAACTATTGTGTGAACGGCTGCGTGTACTGTCCCTATCACTGTCAGAACAAGCATATCGCCCGCAAAAAGCTTACACAGGAGGAAATTCGCCGGGAGGTCATTGCCTTGCAGGATATGGGTCACAAGCGCCTTGCACTGGAAACAGGCGAAGACCCTGTGAACAACCCCATTGAATATGTTCTCGAAAGCATTAAAACTATCTATGATATTAAGCACAAAAACGGCGCTATCCGCCGTGTGAATGTAAACATTGCCGCCACCACCGTCGAAAATTACCGCAGGCTCAAGGACGCGGGTATCGGTACATATATCCTGTTTCAAGAGACCTACCACAAGGAAAGCTATGAAAAGCTTCACCCCACAGGCCCTAAGCACAACTATGCATACCACACCGAGGCTATGGACAGGGCAATGGAGGGCGGTATCGACGACGTGGGACTGGGCGTGCTGTTCGGTTTGGAGCTGTACCGCTACGAGTTTGCGGGTCTGCTTATGCACGCAGAGCATTTGGAGGCTGTTCACGGGGTCGGACCTCACACTATCAGCGTTCCCCGAATAAAAAAGGCTGACGACATTGACCCGAACGTTTTCGATAACGGTATTGACGATGACACCTTTGCAAAGATCATTGCCTGCATAAGAATTGCCGTTCCGTACACGGGAATGATAATCTCCACCCGTGAGAGCGAGGCTTGCCGTGAAAAGGCACTCAGCCTCGGTATTTCTCAGATATCGGGCGGTTCAAGGACTTCCGTTGGCGGATATGCCGGTTTTGCTCCAGAGGAAAGACCCCACGATACAGAGCAGTTTGACGTTTCCGATCAGCGTTCGCTTGACGAGGTTGTTCACTGGCTTATGAAGCTCGGTTACATTCCCAGCTTCTGCACTGCCTGCTACCGTGAGGGAAGAACGGGTGACAGGTTTATGTCCCTTTGCAAAAACGGTCAGATACAGAACTGCTGTCACCCCAACGCTCTTATGACCCTTA
>CAMWIR010000042.1 GCA_947174365.1 uncultured Ruminococcus sp.
GCTATTCGTCGGCAGCGTCAGATGTTTATAATAGACAGGATATATCCCCGGCTCTATCGTAATGATCATATTTTCCTCCAAAGGAGTCTCATCACGGGTGTTGGCGGCGGGGCTTTCGTGAATTTCCAGACCGACGCAGTGTCCCAGTCCGTGTCCGAATTTTTCTCCGTAGCCCTTTTCGGAAATATAGCTCCTTGCAACATTGTCAAGCTCTTTGCCCGTAATTCCCTGCTTTACAGCCTGCAATGCCATTTCCTGGGCAGTCAGAACAATATTATAGACTTCTTCCATTTCCTCTGTGACATTGCCTACAGCCACCGTTCGGGTCATATCGCTGTGATAGCCCTCGTAAACCGCCCCGAAGTCCATAAGCACGAAATCGCCCGTTTGCACCGGGCTGTCCGAGGGTACGCCGTGGGGCATTGATGTGTTCTCCCCACGCAGGGCAATGGTTTCAAAGGAAATATCCTCGGCACCGTTTTTAAGCATATGAAAGTTCAGACGGATAGCGATATCCTTCTCGGTCACGCCGGGTCTGATAAAATCAAGGATATTTTCAAAGGCATTTTCGGCAATGCGCTGGGCTTTTATAATAGTCTCTATCTCGGATGGGGATTTTATGCGCCGCATTTTTTCGATAATGCCGCTCAGATCGCCGCCGTCCGTCAACTGAGCCGCTTGCGCCTCAAGTGCGCCGCTGTGCGCAAGTCCCTTTTTCATTCTGTCAAATGCGGACAGGGTGATCTTGTCCCGCTCTGCCCAAATTTCCTTTGCGCCGTGCTTTTTGATAAGCTCGCCAAGCTGTTCGTACAGCTTTTTCTGCTCGATCACCTCGCAGCCTGTGACGGTTTCCCGTGCCTTTTCGATATAGCGAAAATCTATTACAAGATATGCCGCGTCCTTAAAAACCGCCACAACTCCCGCCGAGGATTTCATTCCCGTAAAATACCGTCTGTTGATATCGTCTGCGATAATTCCGCAGACTCCCTCCGGCAAAGCAGCGCAAAGCCGCTGCAAGCGGCTTTCATGTTCTGTTTTCATATTGCGGGACCCTCCGACAGTTTATTTTTGATCGCCTGTAATCCCAGAATATAGCTGTACTTTCCGAATCCTGCAATCTGTCCTATGCAAACGGGAGCTATTACGGATTTGTGCCTGAATTCCTCGCGGCTGTGAATGTTGGACATATGCACCTCGACCACAGGGATCTTTATCGCCGCAATGGCGTCTCTGACGGCATAGCTGTAGTGGGTATATGCTCCTGCATTGAGCACTATCCCCGAAAATTCCGACCGTGCAGCGTGGAGCTTATCGATAATGCCCCCCTCGCTGTTGGACTGAAAGCACTCGCAGCTTTCAAAGCCCAGATCTGCGGCGGCGGCCTTAATTTCCTCGCAAACGCTCGCATAGCTGTCGCTGCCGTATGTGCCCGGCTCTCGTTCGCCCAGCAGATTGAGATTGGGACCGTTTATGATCAAGATATTCATAGCTGTTTACTCCTTTCAGAGACAAGATTTTTCCGTTTATCAGTATAGCATATTAAACCGTAATTGTCAAGAAAATTGATATGAAAAGAATCAGTGTTTTCCAAACATTTTACCTAAAAAACTTCCGAAGAGCTTTTTTACAAGTCCGAGAAAATAAGCAAAATTTTCCGATTTGAAAAAGAGTGCAAGGAAGATCAGATTGGGGATCAAAACACAGACCAATGCCTTCAGAATAAATGCTGCAAGAGTATTTGGCAGCGTTATCATTCCCGAAACAGCCGAGGCTGCGGCGCAGGCAAGCAGAGAAGCCGCCGTGTAAACGGCAAATTTCCCGAAATATTCCTTTACGCTTTTTTTGAAAATATATTTGTAAAGCACATATGGCTCTACCCACAGGCAGGCGGCAACGGTGCTTATTATCGTTCCCAGAAACACCCCTGAGACCCCCAGCCGCTTTGCAAGAAAAACCGAAGCAATTATGTTTATCAACGACTCGATAATGGGCTTCCACCTGTCGTAGTAAAACGCTCCTGTGGCTTCTCTGAACATCAGCGTTGTTTTTCGCATTCCCGTAAGGTAAAAGTTTATCACGATTATCAGCACGGTGAAATCATCAAAGCAGAGGCTTTCACGCAGCCACAGGGAAATGAAAGGGTTAAAGAGCACCCACAGACAGCAGGCGCAGAAGCCGTATATCCAGAAATTCAGGAAAAATATTTTATTGAAGGTGCTTTGCAGCTTACCGCTGCCCTGCTCGGTCCGATCGGCGTGGAGGTTGCCCACTCCTGCAACTACGGAATTGAAAATTTGTGAAATTACCTTGTTAAGAGCGTCGGTAATAAGGAAATAATTGGAATAAAGTCCCACAGCCGCAAGTCCCACGAACCTTGATAAAATAAGGTTATCCGTGGACATCACCACCATTCCGCCTATTTTGTGCATAAACATGGCGCTGATGTTTTTCTTTATCTCCGTGAGTGTTTCATGGGGGATTTTTTCTATATTTTTTTCCTTTAAATATGGGTACATTATATCGGCTTTCCGTGAAACGGCAATATTTTCCGCAAGGGTAAAAATCACCTGCGCCGTTAAGTAAAGTATATAATTACGGGTAATTATCAGCAGGATCATCTGAATGACATTAAGGAAAAAATAAAAGCCGTAGCGGTAGACCGTGGCGATATACCTTTTCTCGTCGCAGATGATAAGCGCCCGCTTATAGGAGAAAAAGTAGGACAAGGCGGTATTAAGGGTAAAGAGCCAGTAGATAGCCGTGAGCATTGGTATATCGGGCACATTGTCCATAAACACCCGATAGAAGGGCGTGAATGCAATACCGATCACCGCAATAAGGCAGCCGATTGTGATATACGCTTTTTTGTACAGGTGCATAAGGCTTTTTATCCGTGGAATGTTTTTCTCCGCCAAGGGCTTGTAGAGGCTGAAATTCATGGCCTGCCCCACCCCCAGCTCCGCTAAGGAAAACACTGTGAGGATATTGGAGAAAAGTCCGCTCAGCCCCAGGTATTCCTCGCTTAAAATATCGAGGAAAACGACCCTTGACGCCATGCTGATGATTATTCCCAAGGCCTGTCCTATGGCGGCGGCTAAGAGGTTTTTAAGTGAGCTTTTGGTTCGTGACATAGCTTTCACCGTTTATTGTTTTTGTTTCACTTTCCTTATATTGAGGGCAAAGATTTATTATGATATCTATATTTGACGCAAAGGAGTAGATCAGCATAGTATACGGTATGGTATTATAAAAATCAAATACCGAGCAGATAAAGAAAGAAAAAAATATGAATGAAGCTGCTGCGGCGATTTTGTTTGATTTATATTTCATAAGCTTTTGACCGCATATATAAAGCATTGCCGCATATAAAACAAGTCCTGTTATTCCCTGAGTATATAAGATCTCCAAAAATATATTGTGTACGTGGTTTACACCGAATTTTACAAGCAGCACAGACATTGGTTCACGCCCGTAACCTATAAGAAAAGATTTTAAAATATAAGACTTTGCTTTTGCCCAAATAATTGTACGTCCCGACATTGTAATGCTTTTATGGAAAACATCGGTAATGAGAAATGAAAACAGACTGGTAATATTCATAAATACTATCAATACTTCAAATACAAAAAAAACAGTAAAATAAACCTTAAAATTCATAATGCTTCCCTTGTTATTAAAGAAAAACAATAAATATACCCATATAAGTGTTAAACACACCATAGCGGAAGCCGAGCGAACATAGAAAAAGGCAGCAGTAACGATCACATTAAAAACCCATGCGGATTTGCTGAATTTGCCGTACCGAACCAAGGATAAAATTATCACAGTAAGCTGAATGACAATAAAAATAAAATACGATCTGTTATCGTGACCCAAAAAATAAAAATTCACATCTCCCAGAACGTCCATATACTGCTTTTGATCCATACCGCCTTTTGTACGGTAAATAAACATTGTTGCTGTCGTTATAAGGCACATAGCTCCGCCGTAATATGCAACGGTCTTGACAAATTTCAAAGGCTGCATTTTCAAGCCTATTTCCGCTGCTATCAATACAGCAATATTTGTACACGTCAATATAAGCGCATCCTTCATCTCTGCACCGTGAGACAGGGGATTAAAATACGTTGATACGGGAATGACCAATTGAAATAAAACTGCCGTTATCATAAACGGACTTAATTTCCCTCTTAATAAATATATAACAAGGCTCAGCGCCATTGCTGCAAGCTTCCAAACATCAAGTACTCTGTTGACAATATCCGGAAAAACATAGTTTGCAGGCTGAAGAAAGGGAACAATAATAAAAAAATAAAATAATCCCGACTTTGTAAAGTCAATTTTTTTTCGTACAACCAATATAAATTTCCTCCAATTGCTTTGCGGATGTTTTTATATCATAGCCCTCTTTTTTTATATCGGCCGACATATCCCTGCGTTCATAGCTGTTGTTATAACCGAGTATTTTTTCTGCCCAAGCCAAGGAAGATTCCGAAAGGGGCATGAATTCCAAAAGCTCCGTAGCCTTCGCTTCAAGGGGTACAGCGTCCGAGCAAAGAGCGCAGAGCCCTGCTGCCTGAGCCTCTACAGCAACTATTCCCAACCCTTCGAAATGCGAGGGAAGAACAAAACAATCCATAGCATTGTAAAGTTCGTTGACTTTGTCGGAAGTACCGTAAAATATCACATTATCCTCAAGACCTGCATTGCGGACCTTCTCTTTGATCCGATCTTCAAGCGCTCCCATGCCGATAAGCAGCAAAAGGCTGTCGGGATTTTTTTTATAAACCTCCTCAAAAATGTCAATCAGAAAATCATGGTTTTTCGAGTAACTGAATCTTCCTATATGTCCTATTACAAATCTGTTTCCCGCACCGATTTTTTTTCGTACATTTTTGCGGATCTTTTCATTAAATACAAAATCCGAAGTCCTTATCCCGTTTTTGATAAGGGCAGCTTTGTATTTTTTCGGAAACATCCACTCGGCGGCAGTCTCCGAACAGCAAAGCCTTATTATTTTTTTGCTGTTCATCAAATGACGGCATATTTTGTGCAGGATAAATTTTATTTTGCCGACAGCGTTCATTTTTGTTGAGTCAAGACCTATCCCCGTGCTGTGGGAATGAATAATAATGCGGCTGCAGTAAGGCTTTGCGGCAATGTAATACTGGAATGCCATCCAAGCGTTGGCAGCATGAATATGAACTATGTCGTAATTATTTTCACGGGCTGTTTTTCGAACATAATTTATTTTTTTTATAATACGGATCACGGTATTCCGGCTTTTTTCAATGAGAAAGAATTTGCTGCCGTTATCCGCCATATATTTCACATATTTTTCATCGGACAGGGCTGTTCCCATAAAATCAATTGTAACCTTAGTGCGGTCAATATTTTCGTACCATTCCCAAGCCATGACCTCCATTCCGCCCTTGCCGAAGGGAGCCGTGAAGCCTGTTTCAAGAACCTTGATCTTTTTCAATTGATAATTCCTCCGGGAGCAATTATAATTCAAATTCAGATTTATCCGGCAGGATCGTATCAAACGCCTCACGCACAAGGCGCTTGTTCTCCTCAAATTCCCTGTCGGTCATTTCGCCGTCGTTTATACATATCATTTTTCCCCGCTGCTTTGAGATATAGCTGCAAACACTGTCAACACTGTCTATATCCCCAAGCAGAAAGTTTCTGCCTGTTTTGGCGCTGCGGGGGCAAAATTCTCCCGAGGCGAGCTGCCATTCTCTGAAAAGCCATTGGTTATAATCCAGCATATGACGGAATTTATGGGAACAGGTGTCGTCCAGCTCGTTATACTCAAGTTCCCAAAGCTTTTGGAAGGTAGCCTTTTTAAAGGACGAGGGAAGATGATGCTGCCATATTCCGGGAAATCTCGGGCAGGGCAGCAGCGCCAATGTACGCAGCAGTTCTTTTCCGTATTTTAAATTCAGCCATTTGCCCGGGTTTGCTTTTATGACCTCTTTCATATTAAAATATTTGTTTATTATTCCTATATCTCTGAACTGGCAAAAATGAAATGATGTATCAACGGAGTAACAATGAACATTAAGCACTGCGCTGTCACAGGGCAGATCATTCTTGAAAAAGATCTCCTCACTCACGGGGGATATGATGAACATATCGTCATTGAAATAAACAAAATTTTCGGTCAGTCCCTTTATCCTGTGCAGATTAAGCTCTATGGGGTGAGAACTGAAGGTGGGAAGATACTTTTCGGGGATATAATCCGAATGCTTTACGATACTCAGCTTCGGGTGATCCGTGTTGAGCCACTTCGGCAAATGCCCACGGGTAACAAAGTGTATCTTATTCACCCACGGTGCAAATTTTTCCACTCCCCGAAACCAGTACATAAGGTTGTCCCAGTCCCTGAAACGCTGGGGGCGGCTGTCGGTGCGGCGGTCGGCTTGGTTTGAAAACTTAGCTTTTTCCTCCTGCCAATCGGGGTCGCTGCCGTCTACCCATATTATAACGAAATCTATTTTATCGTTCATTATTTTTTCTCCTTTTTGCCCCGTGTCAACAGACCCGCAGGTCAACAGACACGCAGGTCCGTCGGTTCCCCGGCAGCCGTTAAAGACGGCTACTTATATTTTACTCCAATTTGCGGCATTTGTCAAGGCAATTAATAATTAATAATTAACAATTAATAATTATCAGCTGTTTTGTTAATGTAAATTGCTTTCGGCAGGGGAGCAATAGTATTAATTACAGTCGGTCTGCATAATTTTGTACAATATGCCGAAAAAAATCCCTTGACAAATTCGGAAAAATATGTTATAACTGTATTATCACAACCAGTACACCTAATACAAGCAATACAGATTGTGAAAAGGGTATAATATAAATACAGCGCCGAAGGAGATGAATGCCGTTTAAAAAAACGCCGGAAAAAAATACCGATACAGAAAGGGAGCGAAAAATGTTTGATATAGACCTGCAAAGCAGAACGCCTATTTATGAGCAGCTGTACAAGCGTGTGGTGGCTATGACGGTGCGCAGAGAGCTTCGCTCGGGGGATAAGCTGCCCTCGGTGAGAGAGCTTGCCAAGGAGCTGGGAGTAAATCCCAACACTGTCGCCAAGGCGTTTCAGATGCTCGAAAGGGACGGGCTTATAAACACTGTCCCGGGCAGAGGCAGCTTTATTTCCGGGACAAACGGCGCTGCGGTGCTGAAAATTTCCCGTGAAAATTTTGCCAAGGCTGTAACAAATGCCTATTCCTCGGGGCTCAGCGAGGAAGAAATGATAGACGAGGTAAGGGTGACGGTCGCCGCCCTTAAAGAAAAGCCTTTGGAAAATACAGATGATAAAACGGGTAAAAATATAAATGATACGGGAGAGAAAGGAGATAGCGAGCAATGATAAAGCTGGAAAATGTTACAAAAAAATTCGGCGATTTTTCGGCGCTGGAAAATGTTGACCTGATAATTCCCAAGGGCACGTCCTTTGGGCTGTTAGGCTCAAACGGAGCGGGAAAATCCACTATTTTGCGGCTGCTGTCGGGGATATACAGGCAGACTTCGGGCAACGTACTAATTGACGGCGAAAATGTTTTTGACAACACGGAGGTCAAGAAGCGGGTATTCTTCATTAACGACGAGACCGTTCAGTTCGGAACTTTTACATTAAAAGGTCTGAAAAATTATTACAAGGGTTTTTATCCCAATTTTTCGGAAGAAATTTTCGAGGAGCTGCGAAATACGGTGAAACTCCCCGAGGATAAGCGGATAGACCGCTTTTCAAAGGGAATGAAGCGGCAGTCGGTGGTTATCACGGGACTTGCCAGCGGGGCGGATTTCCTGCTGCTGGACGAGGCGTTTGACGGGCTTGACCCCACTATGAGGATAATCGTAAAGCGAATGCTGGTGGATGCTATGCTGGACAGAAACCTTACAACGGTTATTTCTTCTCACAATTTAAAGGAGATAAACGAGGTGTGCGACAGCGTTGCGCTGGTGCATCAGGGCAAGGTTGTATTCAACCGTGACCTTGACAGCGTTAAAGGGAATATCCACAAGGTGCAGGCTGCATTTGCGGGCGACAAGAATTACGAAAAAGCCGATTTCGAGAAATACGGCATTCTCCACTACAGCCGCAGCCAGAGCATTCACTATATTATTATGAAAGGCAGCGAGGAGGAAATAAGGGAAAAGCTTGCGGAAAAAGACCCCATTGTGCTTGACCTTATACCGCTGAGCCTTGAGGAAATATTTATCTATGAAATGGAGGGACTGGGTTATGACGCAGGACAGCTCGATTAAAACCAATGAGTCGAAAAATAATGCTAAAAGCAGCGCCGGGAAGTTTTTCAGCAAAGCCATGCTCCACAACGGCATTATGGGCTTTAAGCACAATTTCAAGCTGGCGGTGGTATTGTTTGTGCTGCATATGGCGGCAGCGCCTCTGACTATTTCCATGCTTATGGCAGGCATTCTGACAAAAGGCGATGCGGACGTGGACGGATATGCGGTAATAGCCGTGCTGACCACGGGGGCTGCGGCTTTGGCGGGCATTTTATGTGCGCTGTCGTCAATGCCCTATCTTTACAAAAAATCCGTGGTGGATATGCGGCTGTCGCTCCCCATGACCACATTGCAGCGGTTTGTTTCGGATTTTGTTTCGGGGCTTTGTGTTTATGTGCTGCCCTTTATGGCGGCAAGCGTATTTTCGCTGCTGCTGACCCTTGCGGGACATATTGCCTGCGACGGCAAAACATTCTACAGAAGCTATGGCTCAAACCCCGGTTGGGAATGCCATATTTTCGAGGAAGCTGCCCCCCTGCTTATCAAGGGTATAATCGGCGGGATCTTGCTTATGATAATGTTCTACACACTCACTTTGCTTGTTTCCTGCTGCTGCGGGTCGGTTTTCGAGTGCGTCTGCTACACGCTGCTGGCAAACGGGCTTATCCCAGGCAGTATTGCCATGGCGGTGTATGCACTGCTTAACGACATTTACGGACTTGTGCCCGAAAGCTATCTTGCCATGACCATTCCCTACACGTCTCCTATAGGCGGCTGTATAGGACTGGTGTTCGCACTTCAAAGCGACTTTGAGTATGCTGCGACAAATGCAAGCGTTCCCACATCCATAACCTATGGGAAATGGCTTCTTATATTCGGCCTTGTGACCGTTATCTACATCATCTGCACCTATCTTATATACCGCAAAAGGAATGCGGAGGATACGGGAAATCCCATAGTTTACAGCGCACTTTTCCATGTGATAATGACCCTCGGCACTGCCTGCATAGTATATGCATTTATGGTTGAAAACGAATACGCTGCACCTATGGTAATAATTACGGGAATAATCTACTTTGTATTTTCCGTTATCCGCAGGAGAGGCTTCAAAAAATTCTGGCGGTCGGTGGTATCGTATATTTGCACTATGCTGGTATGTCTGGGAAGCTATGGGGTCGTTGTTGCGACCGAGGCGTTCGGGGCGGGAAGCTATGTGCCGAATGCTTCGGCGGTTTCGGCAGTCTATCTTGATTATGCGGGGACTTACGCCTCTTCCCTTGACGTGGAATTTTCGGGCTTTGATATGTCCTTCGATAACGTTCCCTTAAAGATCACCGATAGGGACGCCTTGGAAATAATTACCGATGTTCACAGAATGACTGTGAATAGGAACGGTAAAAGGGACAGGACCTCAAAGAATTTCGAGATAATGTACAGGCTTAAATCGGGCAGGCTTGTTGTAAGAGAATATTCGCTGACGGACGAGGCTATACTTAGGCTTTCGGAGATCGACATGATGAGAGAAACAAAGGAGTTCAGAGCAAACATGGTAAAAGCTGCTGCGGATAAGCTTTATTATCTCCCCGCTTCCCTTGACGTTATAAACGATTCGGAAAACAGTGTAACTCTTGCGCCCCAGTGGAGAATATTTGACGACAGCGGCAGCCGCGTCCACGAGGTAAGCTCCATAAGAATAAATCTCCTGCCCTCCGATTTTAAGCAGAGGCTTGGAGAAAGCCTTTACGCCGATATTATGGATGAGACCGAGGCGGATTATTTCAGCGATCCCCACGGCATAATGCAGCTGACCTACGGTACAGACAACGGCAGAACTTACTACGACAGAAGGACAATATACATCAGAAGCTATTATACACGCACCCTTGAATATCTCCGCGGCTGCGGGTTCAAGACGGAGCTACAATACAGCAAGACCTTCGGACTTGCAGCGGCAGACCATGCAAATATCACCATGGTAAGCGATATGATCGTGGAAAATATGACAGGCAAGGAAGTAACTTCCTTTACGCCCCTTTCATCGACCGCGGGAAGCTTTTACGCGGACGGCTTTGCAAATTCCTTCGACCTTTACGAGTATACAAGGCTTTGCGAAAAATACGGACTTACCGAGGATCTTTACACAGTCTTGGCAAATTCATACAAGCGGTATAAAACAGACGAAAGCTGCTATACTATTATCGTGAACGGAAACGCTGCGGTTATTGATCCCCGTTATAACGAGGCTGCCGAGAGGCTGTTCATTGTCATGACTGTTCAGCAGTTCATCGACAACATGACAAATAATGAGACATGGCCAAACTACGGTACGGCCGATAACAGGACTTCAAGATACAAGGCCTTTCTGAACAGTTTCCTCACCTGCTACGGCAGGGAGAAAATAGACTCGGTTGCCGCGCCCGGAGTATCGGTCTACGATCTCATTTTCTCATATGCAAACGGCAACGAGCAAAAGGGCATAGGAATGTATAAAAACCGGGATATTCTCGCCGATAAGTATACAGGCGATTTCTACAGTTATCCCGATATCGGCAGCTTTGACTACAGCTATGGGCAGTGGACTGAGGATAACACCCTTCCCGTGCTGCCTCAGCAAAGCGAGGATATGCCACTTGCCATGGAGTACACCAACTCCAACAGCTTTGGATATTGGCAATAAAATACCCTTTAAAAAGGGAAAATTACGGGGCGCTCGGAATTTGAAATATAAGGCTGATAATGTATATTTCTCACTTTTTACAAGGTGGGAAATATACTTCCCAAATTTAACCTTTGGGAAGAAATTTAATTAGCCTTTCCTTTAAAAGAATTCCCCTAAAAAGCGCAAAAAAAGACCGCAGAAAATGGGTTTGCCGATTTCCGTTCACGCTTTTTGCAAAAAGCATTGATTGCAGGCATTGATTGCAATTACAACGGCTATTAAAAACGGAACAATGTGGATCATCTCGACAGGTGATTCACCGAAAGGAGACCCAATGAACAGGAAAAGCATTATAGGCATATTGTGCGCAGCGGGACTTTGCGGGCTTATGCTCACAGCCTGCGGCAAAAAGGACGATACTGCCGACAACAATAACAGCAATAATTCCTCTCAGACAGCCACGGACAACTCTGCTGCCAATAACAACAATGGCGCAGGAAATTCCGGCAACGGCGCAAACAATGCGAACGGCGCAAACGGTGTAGAGGTTCACACCGACGGGGCTAACACAGTCCACGGCGACAACCCCGGGCGTTCAAGAGACATTGACGGCGACGGCTTTGTTGAGGACGTAGTCGACGATGTGATCGACGGCGCAGAGGATATTATAGACGACGCAGCCCGCGGCGTGGGAGACGTTCTTGACGATCTTTCTCCCGACGAGCATGACAGAACAACTGCAACAACCGCAAACAGATAAAATATTTTTTTGCAAATATACTCAAAGGGATACGAGAGCTTTTTCGTATCCCTTTTTTGATGTAATGAATTTTATTGTGAGGCAGTTTTTTTTAACCCTCCTGCCGAATGCTTTCCACAATGGAGGTCTTAACGATCCTACCCGCAGGAGCGAGGCTTGCCGCAGCAGCTGTGATAAAGGCTGCCGCTGCCGCAATAATGAGATATTTCAGAGGCGTGATAAAGGAAAGCTTGAATCCGAGATCCTCCAGATAAAGATCGTGGAAATGGGTAAGGAAAGGTATATGAATTATCCCGATAGCCCCTTCTACCATTATCAGGGAAATAAGTGCCGCCGCCGCCGCATACAATGCACTTTCACGGAGTATAAGCCCTCTCAGCTGCTTATCCGACATACCGCAGGCACGGAGCATGGCAAGCTCCGAGGTGCGCCCCAGTACATTCGCCGAGATTATATTCACAATATTTACTGCCGCTATCAGCGCAATTATCCCTATTACAAAATAGCCCAGCAGCCGCACCGCCGAGAGAACAGCCATAGCCTCCGCTCTTTCCGAGCTGTTGTCGGAATAGCTGCCGTAAAAATGCCTGTCCAGCCATATAAGCGCGTTTTCCTCCTGACCGGGGGCGGCGTTTGCTAAAATATCCCTGTTAAAAGCATAGTAGCTTTCGCCGTTGTCAAGGTTAATGGTGTGCGTTTTGTTGTCCCTGCCGCAGACTTCTAAAAGGGCAAGGTAATTTTCCTCGCCGATAACTGCTGTAATTATATTGTTGCTTGAACGGTAGGTTCTGTTATCGGTAGTGTACAGCCCCACGGGGGTCGCTTTTACGGGATCAAGGAAATCAAGGGTATCGGCGATAAACGGCTGCGCCGTTACGGGACCCGGGGCGCTGTCGTAAATACGGTAATCAAAGCTGCTGCCGTCTTTGTACATATCCGAGCAGATGATTATTGCCCCGCCTTCGTCAATATCATCGTAGGTAACATCAGTGCTGATATATTTTTCAAAGGTCTCCCTGTTCACAGGGCGCAGATTCATAATTAACGAGCCCCGCTCGTAAAGCTCGCTGTCCGCCCCCAAGCCGAAGCTTTCCACATCAGCATAAAGTGAAATGTACGTATCCGCCTGGGCATAGTCAAAAAGCCCTGTCGCTGTCATTTCCTGCGCCCTGTGAATAGCCTCCACAGGGGACAGCGAAATGTGCCCGACCGTGTAATCCGACGGCGCTCTTATCACATCAAAATCATTTTCAATGGATTCCTCCGCAAGTCGAGCGCCGTAGGAAAATCCCGTGAACAGCACAATGCTCATAACCATTGAAAGCATGGTGATAATGTACCGCTTTTTGTTTCGTTTAATACTGAGTGAGGAATAAGCCCCGATGAAGCTGCCGCCTTGACCCATTTTAGAGGGACGGCGGGGAACGGTTATCTTTTCGTTTTTCCCTGTCATTCTTATAGCCTGCACGGGAGTTGCATTAATGGAGCGCAGCCCCGTTGCCACCGCAGAAACGCATACCCATACTATCCCTATCACAGCTGATGTTATGTAAACATACGGACGTACCTCATACACCAAAGTGTCCGACAGCCGGAGTCCGCCGGCGTTCAGAGCAGGCAGTCCCGCCACAGCGCCGTACACCCCGTAAGCGCAGACCGATCCCAGCAGCAGCCCTAAGATAACTCCGGGTATCGCCAGATACAAAGCCTCCCACAGCACCAGAGCAAGCACCTGTTTTTTGGAAGCTCCCGCCGCCTTCAGCAGTCCGAACTGCTTTATACGCTCCTTTGAGGAGATCTCAAAGGAATTGTCAATTACCAGCCGCACGCAGAACATTATGAATATAACAAACAAATACATTACCGCAAAGAACAGCGCACGGGAAAATTTAGCGTCAACGCCCTTGCCCTCGGCGTCCAGAAGCTGCTGGTTAAGACTGTAGTCAAAGTCGTCTATCTCCAGCCCCACAGCACTGAAAGCCTCGTCCATATCCCAGTAAAGGTCGTTGGTCTTTTCGGAAAATCTTGCCAGCAGATTGTCTGTGAGATAGGAGTAGGAGCGCAGCCTTGTATCGCTGTAGTCCACCATGTTGTACCGTTCGGAAAAGCCCACCACGGTAAAGCTTATTTCGGCGATCTCTGCCACGTCGAAATTTTCCCTCAGCGAGTCGGCTATAAATTCAGGGGCTTCCTGTCCGCTGCCTTTGGGCACGCAGGTAATAAGCCCAGCCATGACAACGTCCCCTATCTCGGGATATCCCCATAAGGGAGAGGAAGCGGCGGAAATGACGATCTCGCCGTCCTTTTCGGGCATTCTGCCCGCTGTAAGAGCCGTCATTTCGGCAGGAAGCAGGGAAATTTCTCCCTTTATCCGCAGGAAGCTGTCGTTTACCACATCTCCCGCCAGCATGAGATATTCCATTCGGGCGGAGTCGTCCTCATTCTGTCCGAAGTCGATATCCACGCTGTCGGTATAGGCGGAAACGCTGTAATATTCCGTTTCCTCGAAAATGTCCATGCTTTGGATTGCCACCAGGGACTGTTTGTCCAGCCCCGAAAAGAGCACATGGTAAGTGCCGTTTTCCTCCCTTGCCACATTAAGGGAGGATGCGCTGTACACCGACACCGCCGACAAAAGCACCGTCATAAACGCCACCGATATCGTTATGGCGATAATGGTCATTATTGTGTGCTTCTTTTGGCCGGTAAGGTATTTGAATGAGATTTCTTTTAGGGTCATGGGTCGGGTTCACTCCTTTTCCGAAAATTGCAGACTGTAAACAATTCTGTATGCGGTTTTACTGCGGTAAATTCACGAACTCGCACACCTTGCGGAATTCCGTTTTTTTCATGCATTATTATTTAATATTATACACAAAAGGAATGGTGATATTGTGAATAAGTTATTGACTTTTTGGGAATTTTATTGAAGCACATCTGAAAGCTTCAAGCTCACAAAAGCAGTAAATAT
Source organism: uncultured Ruminococcus sp. (assembly GCA_947174365.1). Lineage (GTDB taxonomy): Bacteria > Bacillota > Clostridia > Oscillospirales > Ruminococcaceae > Huintestinicola. The sequence continues at coordinate 14,653 of CAMWIR010000042.1, forward strand.
GGTATAACAAAAAAAGCCAAAGGAAAGAAAAACGTGTAAAGTGAGTAAGTTTTACAAGAGAAACATCAATCTTCATGGGCTTTTGGGTTTGTCAAGGTGCAAAATATACAAAAATTATCGCATTTATTTGGCAGTTAATTCATCATAAAATCTGTTGACAAGTACGCGCAAATACTATATACTGTAAATTAGTGCAGCTTTGAATACTATATATGGTATTTATGAAATAGCATTATGTTGCAATAATTTGAATTACGGTATTACGTTAGGTTGCTCTGATACCGCAGGAAATTTTTACGATCGGAAAAGGTCGGGCAAAATCAAAGGAGATAGCGAAAATGATAACACATATCACTAAAAGAGATGGCCGCAGGGACACATTCAATATTGAAAAAATCGAGAAGGCCATTTATAAATCCGCTCAGGCGGTAGGAGGCACGGATTACAAGGAAGCGTGCGATCTGGCGGTAAAGGTCTGCGATATGTGCGAGCAGGTTTACGGAAACAGCTGCGTGCCCAGTGTGGAACAGATCCAGGATATTGTGGAAAAGGTGCTTGTTGAGGAGGGACACGCCCGCACGGCAAAGGCATATATCCTCTACCGTGCCGACAGGACAAGGGCAAGGGAAATGAACACCAAGCTCATGAGGATTTATGAAGATCTCACCTTTAAGGCTGCCAAGGACAGCGACATTAAAAGGGAAAATGCCAACATCAACGCCGATACCGCTATGGGTACTATGCTCAAATACGGCTCGGAAGGCGCAAAGCAGTTTTATGAAATGTATGTTCTTGACCAGAGGACTGCCAAGGCTCACAATGAGGGCGATATACATATCCACGATTTCGATTATTATACATTCACATCCACCTGCTGCCAGATAGATCTTATAAAGCTGTTCAGAAACGGCTTTTCCACGGGGCACGGGTATTTAAGAGAGCCTAACGATATTTCCAGCTATTCGGCGCTGGCGTGCATTGCCATTCAGTCAAATCAGAACGACCAGCACGGCGGGCAGAGCATTCCCAATTTTGAATATGCCATGGCGGAGGGGATAAAGAAAACCTACCGCAGAAAATATGTCTATAATCTGGCAAGAGCTTTGGAAATGATGGGCAAGCAGGACGACGGGCAGGAAATTGCGGACAGGATAGCAGAAGAAATTCTCCATGAAAAGAATATTTACCCCATTCTTGACAATAATAACGGCTACAAGGAAGCGGAGCGGGAGAAGCTGCTGGCGATAATTTCCGAGGAAGACGCCGACCGCATTCAGAAATATGTTGCTCAGAACACCGTTAAGGAGACCGACAGAGCCACTTTCCAGGCAATGGAGGCGCTGGTGCATAACCTTAACACCATGAACAGCAGGGCGGGAGCGCAGGTGCCTTTTTCCTCCATAAACTACGGGCTGGATACCTCCTCGGAGGGGCGCATGGTGATGAAAAATGTAATGCTTGCTCACGAAGCAGGTCTCGGAAACGGCGAAACACCGCTGTTCCCCATTCACATTTTCAAGGTAAAAGAGGGAGTGAACTACAACCCCGGCGATCCTAACTATGACCTGTTCAAGCTGGCTTGCAGAGTGTCCGCAAAGAGGCTTTTCCCCAACTTCTCCTTTATCGACGCACCCTTTAACCTTAAATATTACAAGCCCGGGGACTATAACACCGAGGTAGCTTATATGGGCTGCCGCACAAGAGTTATAGGCAACCACTTCGACCCCTCAAGAGAGATCGTCACGGGAAGGGGCAACCTCAGCTTTACATCTATCAACCTGCCGAGGCTTGCCATTAAAGCCAACCACAATGTGGGGGCGTTCTTTGACAGCTTAGAGGAAATGATGGATCTGGTCTGCAAGCAGCTTATGGACAGATACAATATCCAGGCGCAGAAAACAGTAAGGAATTTCCCGTTCCTGATGGGTCAGGGAGTATGGATAGATTCGGAAAAGCTGGGCCCCGACGATTCGGTGGGGGAGGTTTATAAGCACGGCACATTGTCCGTGGGATTCATAGGGCTTGCGGAGTGTCTTAAAGCGCTGATAGGCAAGCACCATGGCGAGGACGAGGAAGCACGGAAGCTGGGCTATGAGATAATCACCCGCATGAGGGAAAGAATGGACGAGGAAACCATAAGAACGGGTATGAACTTCACCCTCCTTGCAACCCCTGCCGAGGGACTTTCGGGCCACTTCGTGAAGATCGACAAGAAGATCTTCGGGGAGATCGAGGGGGTTACCGACAGGAACTATTATACCAACTCATTCCATGTGCCTGTTTATTATCCTATCAATGCATTTGATAAGATAAAGATAGAAGCGCCTTATCATGAGCTGACGAATGCGGGGCATATAAGCTATGTGGAGCTGGACGGAGACCCTGTGAACAATCTGGACGCTTTTGAAAAGGTAGTAAGATGTATGAAGGAATCGGGAATCGGGTACGGCTCGATAAATCATCCTGTTGACCGTGACCCCATATGCGGATATATGGGCATAATAAACGAGGTCTGCCCCAAGTGCGGCAGACGTGAGGAAGAGCACGGATATGCGCATGAGAGAATAAGAAGATTTACCAATTGTTGTTGATCGGAGAGCAGAGTTACAGTCTGTAAATGTCCGTGTGCACACTAACGTTTACAAGAGCAGCAGCTCCGCTTGGGTTTCCAAAAGGGGGACCCCTTTGGCGGGGTCCAGGGGCGGAGCCACTGGTGGGGGTCGGGGGCGGAGCCCCCTCTAACGGCACACTGCAAACTAAAGCACAACGCAGCAAACTAACGTCAACCGCCGCCCGACGTCAAGAAAAGGGTTACGGTGAATGAACGGTATACTTGCAATCTCACAGCTTTAAACAAACTAACGTCGGGCGGCGGTGCAGCATAGAAATGTGCAACGAATGCTGCGTGCAACTTTAGCTGCACATTTTCATCGCTGCCGCCCGTTAAGGGCGAAGTTGCTCACAGCTGCAAGTTAAAGTAAAGCGACAGCCAAGCTGTGAAGATGAGAAAAGTTGCGGCTCAGAAAATCAGGGCAGTCCGAACGGACAGGAAACAGAGGCAACAGGCTGACAGCCGACAGGCAGAGAAGTTTTATAAAAAAAGAGGTATAAGTTCACCTTGAACAGAGAAGATAAACTAAGAATAGCCGATACCATAAACGACTCCATAGTGGACGGCCCGGGAATAAGGCTTACAATATTCGTCCAGGGCTGCCCCCATAACTGCGAGGGCTGCCATAACCCCGGCACTCACGATTTTGACGGCGGCAGGGACGTAACAATGGGAGAAATGCTGGATAAGGCAGCAGCAAATCCGCTGCTGGACGGCGTGACATTCAGCGGGGGAGAACCCTTTTGCCAGGCCGCAAAGCTTGCGTGGCTGGGAGAGCAGTTCAAGAAAACAGGGCTTAACATAGTTACCTACAGCGGTTATACCTTTGAGCAGCTTCTGGCGGGGGCTGCTTCCGAAAACGGCTGGAGGGAGCTTTTAGAGGTCACAGACCTGCTGGTGGACGGCCCTTTTGTAAAGCATCTCCGTGACCTTACCCTGAAATTCAGGGGCAGCTCCAATCAGAGGATAATCGACGTTAAAAAATCTCTGGAGTGCGGAGAAGCAGTGCAGGCGGATCAATAAATTTCTTCGGGGGGGTAAAATGTCTTGGAAAGACTCTTGAAAAGGATTTTGTTCTTGCTTACGGCAATACTTATATCAATGAATTTCGGCGGCTGCGGCGAGGAGGACGACGGCAGCGGCGGGAATTTTTTTGCGGTAATTGACGAAAATCCCCGAAACCTTGACCCCCAGCTGGCGGAGGACAGCAGCTCAATCTATGTGATAAAAAATATTTACGCCACCCTCACCGATATCGACGGCGAGGGGAATGTTGCGTTCGGGGCAGCGTCCGGGTGCGAAATATCCGAGGACGGCAAAACATATACATTCAGGCTGAGAAGCGGCCTTTTCTGGCGGGGGCTGTCGGGAGACGACCTGCCGCTGACCGCCCGCGACTACGAATACGCCTTTAAACGCATTTACACCCCCGAGACCCATTCCCCGCATACAGAGGTCTTTTCCTGCATAAGAGGGGCTATGGATTATTATGACGGGAATGCCTTTGATATGGGCGTTCGGGCGGTGGACGACTATACGCTGGAAATTGAACTCGCGAGACCCGACTGCGATTTTCTGCGGCTGCTGGCTCACCCTGCCGCTTCTCCCTGCAATGAAAAGCTTTTTGCGGCAACAAGAGGGCGATACGGGCTTTCCGCAGAGGATACCTATTGCTGCGGCGCATTCTATGTTGCCGACTGGAATTACGATCCCTACTGGACGGAGAACAGGATAATTTTAGAGCGTATCGGAGCTAATTCCCATGAGGGGTACAGAACCTTTCCCCGTTCGGTGCATATCGAAATTTCGGGGAACAGATCGGAGGCGGAGCTGAAAAACAACGCTTACTGCGAGGGATATGCCATTGCAGACAGGGAGGAATATACCAAAGAGATAAGCCGTGAATATTCGATAAAGGAATATTACTGCGGCACGTCCTTTCTGATGTTCGCCCCGGGGTCTGTGATAGGCGAAGACGCAGGAGCAAGGCAGGCGCTGTGCAGCGTTATTGACAGGGATAATTTAGTCGGAAATTTAGGGGAAGGGAGCGTGCCGTCGGGGGGGATTTTTCCCGAGTGGCTTATTTGCGGGGGCAAAGGTATTCGTGAAATTTGTGCACAGGCAGGTGCGGACATTTATAAAACAGCTTCCCCTCGGGCGGTGTGGGATAATTTCAAGGGGGATCACAGCGGGGTGGACTTTAACAGCTTTTTTCTGCTGGTAAGCGACGATTATCCGTCTCCGAAAGCAGCGGAGGCGGTTGTGGAGGATTTTGAGAGAGAGCTGGATTTTTACTGCACTCCCGTTTATGAGAGCGCTGCGGAATATGAGCGGAGG
>CAMWIR010000043.1 GCA_947174365.1 uncultured Ruminococcus sp.
CCTGCGCATTACGAATGCGCTGCTCTACCAACTGAGCTATTCCAGCAAATTAAATTGTAAATTTTATTTGAACTATTTATTGAATTACCTTTGCTTTTCCTCCGCCACAAATCCGTTATTGTCCTTGCAATTGCCGAAAAAACGCTGATTTATGGGGAAATGCTCGTAAATTGTTTCCGTCTAAAACCAAGTATATATACATTATACATTAAAATTCCTCGATTGTCAAGAGAAATTTATAAAAAATTATTATAAAAAAAGTTTGAATTTTGTCGGAAAGTGTGGTATAATGATATTGTATGATATAATTTGATAATGTCGGATAACAGATCATCGGTTTGCAAGCGTTTTGGGTCAAAATAGCGGAATCCGAATAACATTCCGACAGGATATTTCCCGAAATGCAACTTAAATTATAGAGGAATTTTTTAATATTTTATTTATAAACTTATAAAATATATTGAATTTTCGACTGCGGAGGTCTTTATGAATAATAATAAAAAAACCATTGCAAATATTATAGAGGGCGTTATTATTGCGATCTTGATTGCCCTGATCGGCGGTATGCTGTTTTTGTATTTCTCTTTTGGGGAGAAGGGTGCTGCGCCGAAGGTTTTCGGCTATACCATTTACCACACTCATGCCACGAATATGGAGCCGAAGATCCCTGCGGGCACGGTCATTTTTGCCAAGGAATCGGAGATCGAAAATATCAAGGCGGGCAGTGTTGTGCTTTGCGATATAGACGGGCGGACTGTGCTTACACGAGTGGTGCAGCTGGCGAACGAAAACGGAGTTATATCATATGTGGTGCGGTTTGATACCGCAAGCGAGGATATTACATATAAGATCCCCCGTGAAAATGTTATTGCAAGGGCTGTGCGGCAGGACGAACATATGGGCGCGCTTCTGGATTTTGCCACATCCACCAAGGGGATCATGATCGTTATTATTATTCCCAGCTTTATTATAATAGTGTTCCAGATAATCCGCATTGTGAATGCAAAGCGGGTCGAGGAGGACGCATATTCCCTTGACGATCTGGATGAAATTATGCTTAATCATGACGATGATACCCCCGAGTCGTTCTTTGACGAGCCGGAGGTAAAGCAGCCTACGGCAGCTCCTCCGAAGCCCGAGCCGGAGGCGGTCATAAGAATAGTTCGGGACGACAGTGCAGAGCCGGAGGTAAAATTTGCGGGAGACGCTCCCAGGCAGGTGCTCAGTGTTGACAAAAACGGCAAGGCGGAGCTTAAATTCACCGAAGTGAATAAGTCGCAGCTTTTCACGTATGATAATCTTGAAATAGCGGGCGGGAAAAAGGAAGAATCTGCAAATGACGAAAATACACGTATAGATCTTCAGAAAGAGAGCAGACCCAAGGAAAGCGTTCCGAGCTTTATGAGCAATGTGCTGCCGGAGAAAATAGCGGTGGCGGCGGGAAATGTGGGTCAGTCCGTAAATGAGGCGGCTGCACCGAAGCCCGTTAAAAAGCCTGTAAGAAAAGCTGCGGCAAGCGGAGATAATGGGGATAAAATGGCAAATGAATTTGCCTCAAACATATTTGCCTCAAATGCGGCTGCAAATACACCTGCGGGCAGTAATGCCGATCGGGCGGACTCTTCCGCTCCTGCGGCTGTAAGAACAAATGATGAAAGGGCGGCTGCCGATGCAGCAAGAGCCATTCCCGCAAAGGCGGTAGTTCCCAAGGAAAAGCTTGCGCCGCCGCCCAAAAAGAGCAACGGCAAGACCATAAGCGAGCTTATGAGCATAATAGACGCAGAGGAGTCAAAGCTTAAATGAATTATATGAAAATTGCTGTGAATGAGGCGAGAGAGGGCATAGAAAAAGGCGAGGGAGGTCCTTTCGGGGCTGTGGTGGTAAGGGACGGCAAGGTAATAGGCAGGGGACACAACCGTGTTCTTGCCGACTGCGATCCTACTATGCACGGGGAGGTAGCTGCCATAAGAGACGCCTGCAAAGCCGAGGGTGTTCACAGTCTGAAAGGGGCGGTTCTGTACACTACCGCGTATCCCTGTCCCATGTGTATGTGCGCTGCCATGTGGGCGAATATTGATAAGATAGTTTACGGGTGCACTGCCGAGGATACGGCAGAGATAGGCTTTCGGGATGAGGATTTCTACAGCGCTTTCGGGTCGGGGGAGTTTCCCTGCACGCTGGTTTGCGAGGGCAGGGAGGAATGCCTGGAGGTGTTTGGGGAGTACAGGGGCAGGATATACTGATAGAAGCAAGAAACAAGAGGCAAGATGAGGAAACTGTTCATCTTGCCTCTTTATGTTTTTTGGGGGCTAATAAGAATTGTCAGCCCGTTTTTTATCCCCTGCCGACAACTCTGTCGGCAGGGGATAAAGCTTAATTATAAAAGTAACGGCGGCGCATCATACCTTGAATATAGCGATCTTCTGCCGCAAAGCGGAAGCCTGACCGTTAAGCTGCTCGCAGCTTGCAGCGCTCTCTTCCGCAGTGGCGGTGTTCTGACGGATAACAACGGAAATGCTGTCTATCTCCGTCTTTACCTGCTGCACTGCCTCGGACTGCTTGCTGGTCTGTGCGGCTATGTTCCTTATAAGTCCGTTGGTCTCGTTGGTTATCTCGATTACCTGAGTCATAGCCTCCGCTGTGCTGTGGGCTATGGCAGAGCCGTTGTTGACTGCTTCGATACAGCTGCTGATAAGAGAGGATGTGCTGCTGGCTGCTTCTGCCGATTTTGTGGCAAGGTTACGTACCTCGTCGGCAACTACCGCAAAGCCCTTGCCCGCAGCGCCTGCCCTTGCTGCCTCGACTGCTGCGTTAAGGGCAAGAATATTGGTCTGGAATGCTATATCCTCAATAGTCTTGATTATCTTGCTGATACTGTCTGCGCTGCTCTGAATGTTATCCATAGCCGCAAGCATATCCTTGACCTGATTGTTTTGCATATTGACCATTTGCAGGGAATTGTTGGAAAGCTCCTGCGCCTTTTCGGAATTCTGGGCGTTGAGCATGATATTGTTCGTAATTGCGTCCACCGAAGCCGAAAGCTCCTCTGCGGAAGACGCCTGCTTTGTGCTGCCTTCGGCAAGCATGGACGAGCCTGTGGAGATCATCTGCGAGCCGTTGAGTACCTCGTCCGCCGAGGCGTTTATCCCCTTGATAACGTCCTTCATACGCTTATTGAGAGCTGCCGCCGACTGCTCTATACCCTCAAAATTTCCTTTGTATTCCAGCTGTGAGCGGTATATAAAGTTACCCTTGGCCATTTCCTGCATAAGGGTGGTAATGTCGGAAATATATTCGCTCAGGGTGAACATAGCCTCCGACAGAGCCCCTGCCACATCGCCTATCTCATTGTTGGGCATTTTAAGGTTTGTTCTGTTGGATTTAAGGTTGCCCGCTGCCATATTGGTAGCCATAGTCCTTACTGCGGTCACGGGGGTAACGATCTGCTTGACAATGAATATTGCCATAAATCCCCCTGAAAGGAACATTATAACAACGCCTATGATAATACCGTCGGTTACGGCGCTTTTTCTGCTCTCGATAACGCTCGTCATGGGTGCGCCCGTGAAGTAAGCTCCCAGTATAGCGCCGTTCTCATCATAAAGGGGAGTGTATGTAGCCATATAGTTTGAGCCAAGTATCACAGTGTCCTGCTGATAGAAATTTCCGCCTTTGACAACGGTATTGTAAATGCTGTCGTTCATGGTAGTGCCCACAGCACGTTCGCCGCTGGACTGGATAATGGATGTGGAAATACGTGTATTATCGCAGAAAAGGGTTGCCTGGCTGCCTGTCTGCTCGTGTACCGCATCAACAATGCTGTTGTCGGTATAGTCATAGCCTGTAAGTATCAGAGACCCCTCTGCGTCTACTGTAATGGTTCTGTAGTACATATAACATTTGCTGTCGGTATAAAGTCCGTTCTTGCGTGTTGCAAAAGCGTCGGATATACTCGAATCGGAAATGGAACAGTTGCTTGTTTTCATTACAACATTGCCCTGAGAATCGGCAAATACGGCAAAAATGCCCTCGGATTTTTCCAATGCCTCCCATCTGGTGGCTAAAGCAGCCGTGTCGCCGCTGACTATTGCCTCTGTAAATACCTCGTCCAGGTCAATAACGTTGCCGACCGACCTTGTTTCGTCCTGCACTGACTCAATGTCGTGTTCAAGCACTCCCGAGGCTATTGTGGCGGATTCCTTGAGGTTATCCGTCATTGCATTTGAAAACAGCACGCAAAGGGACGCTGTTACAATGGCAATAGCTGCCAGCAGCAGTGCAAACACAGCTAAAATAGTTGTCTTGCCTATCTTTCCTATTCTCATGATATTGATTCCTTTCTTTCTTTATAGTAAGGGTTTTGCAGGCTTGCCGTGACAGGTCAGACCCTGTATTGAATATCATACACAAGTATTATAACATATTTTTTTCCAGAATTCAAGTATTTTTTACAAATTTTTTAATTTTATAATATGACATTTTATGACCCTAAAATATAAATCAAAAGGCAGGAAACAAGACGGTAAAAACACTCATCTTGTTTCCTGCCTCCAAAATAAAATGCGGAGCGCATTTTTCTTATTGGCAGCTTAGCTGCCCTCGCCGCTGAGGTATTCCGCAGGGTCTACCCATGCATTGTTTTTCTTTAAGCCGAAGTGCAGATGAGGAGGTTCGGAAATTTCCGCTTCGGCGGTAGTGCCCACCTCGCCTATGACTGTGCCTGCCTCAACCGTATCGCCCTCACTTAAAGGCGTCTGGGCAGAAAGGCTGCAATACCAGCCCTCATATCCGCTGCCGTGGTCTATCACCACTGTAACACCCATTAACGGGTCGTTGGAAATATCGGTGATAACTCCCGTTGTCATGGATTTTACCGCTGTGCCCACGTCCGCTGCCACGTCTATGCCGTCATGGGTCTTCCATACCGAAAGGGTTTTGGATTTTACCAGCTCGCCGTCGGAGAAATTATTGATAATATCTCCGTTTACAGGCTTTATCACTGCTCTTGAAGCGCCGTCCGACCCGACTGCGATATTATCGGCAATGTTACCGTCAGGCTCATTTACGCTGCTAAAGGGGTCCTGCGCCATCGGTGTGACAGGTACGTTTTCTGCGGGAGCATCGGCATTTTCCGCCTCGGTTTCCATAGGGACATTTTCCGCAGGAGCATTGGCATTTTCCGAATCCTCGGTCTGAGCTGCGGTAACGCTGCTGCCTCCGTTTTCCGCCAGACCCGAAAGCTCTCCCGCCAGTTCTCTTGCAGAGCGGTTATAGGAGAATATCCCCAAAGCCACCACCGCCGCCAGGCAGAAACAGATCACCGCCGCTGTGCCCTTGCCGGGCAATTTTCCGTCCTTAAAAAAGTTCATTTTCACAGTTTACCATATCCTTTCATCTTTACATAAAAGGGCAAAATAAAACGCCCTTTTTAAACATACCCTTGCGGGGGGTTCTTACAGTATTTTCCCCCGATTTTGGAAATTTATACAGGATTTTCTCCGTAAAGGGGCAAATTTTCCGAAGTTTTTTCTGGGGGACATATCCTGCCGCATATAAGCGCCACAGGAAGCGAAAGCCAGAACCAGCCCGCCGAATACGAGGGACATATCTGTCCCCATAAATTAAGATACATATGGGAATAATCCCATACATTCCAGCCCATAAGCAGATTGACAATGCATCCCACCACAAATTCAAAAGCGGTTATGACGCACATTCCGTAAAAGCATTTGAACAGTATGCTGTCATTGGGGTGACGGGTATACCGCAGATACATTATCAGCAGGCACGCCCCGCCGGTGAGGGTCATGGACCAGTGAGTGTAGCCTCTTGTGGTTATTTCCAGCAGTGAGTAAAGAATACCTCCTCCAAAAAACAGGGCAATGTATTTTCCCACAGGCGAGGTTCTCGCCCAACATCCGTTGTTTTCCATATTTTCATCAACCTTTCTGAAATTTGATAATTTTATGTCCGCAGCTTGGTAAAATTAAAATAAAATTTTTCATCGGTTACGAAAAAGCATTAAATAAAATATTGTACTGTTTTCTTACCTCTATTCGGTGCTTCCCTTTATCTTGTCCAAGGTATTTTTTTCCAGCCGTGAGACCTGAGCCTGTGAAATGCCTATCTCCTTGGCGACCTCAACCTGAGTCCTGCCCATGAAAAACCGCAGATAGAGAATTTTCTTTTCCCGCTCGTCCAAGCCTCCTATGGCGTCCCTGAAGCTAAGCTCATCTATCCATCCCTCGCTGTCGCTGCCGTCGCCTAACTGATCCAGAATATATAAAGTGTCCCCGCCGTCCGAGTACACAGGCTCATATAACGAAACCGGGTCGGAAATGCTTTCCAGCGCTGTCACCACCTCCGCCTTGGGCACGCCCACTTCCCGTGCAATTTCCATAATGTCAGGCTCTCTTTGCAGCCGTGCGGTCAGCTCCTCCTTTGCCTGCATTGCCTTGTAGGCAAGGTCACGCAGGCTTCTCGATACCCTTATGGGCGTGTTGTCACGCAAGTAACGTCTGAGCTCGCCGCTTATCATCGGCACGGCATAGGTAGAAAACTTCACATCAAGCTCGGTGTTAAAGTTGTCAATAGCCTTGATAAGACCGATCACCCCAACTTGAAAAAGGTCGTCGGGATTTTCGCCCCTGCCCGTAAATTTTTGCAAAACGCTGAGCACCAGCCGCAGATTTCCCTTAATGAGCTTTTCCCTTGCAGAGCGGTCGCCGTTTCGGTATTCCCGCAGCAAACGCATTTTCTCCGCCTCTTTGAGCACCGTCAGGGACGATGTGTCCACCCCGCTTATATCCACCTTGTTGTAATACATTTTACCACGCCCTACCTTAAAGAAATTGTCGGTAAAATTATTGACAGAGGAGGGGTGTGTTATACATTTTTTTCATATGCAAATATTGGCAGATTTTCTGTAAAGCGTCAAAAAATCCCTATGTTTAGGCGTTCTTTTGCACCGAAATAATTTGTCGGGTGAATTTTTCCGTTATGCTCCTGTCCGGGTTTTTTAATATGGACTTTTGTTATATATTTTCACTGCGCCATACATTTTTCAAGCTTCTTTGCACAGTTGATTTTTAATAAATATTCACGGCATATGTTTCACGCAAATACAGCTAAGGAAACGCTGATTAAATCGCTTTTAAAATTTTCTTGAATTTTAAAGCGGTTATGGGGGGCGGTATTTCCTAAAAACTTGACAAATAATTCCTCAAATGGTATACTTGTTTCATAGCGGTTTCGAATAATGACGTTTAAAATTATGATAATAAGGCGGTGATTTTATGGACGGCAAATCCCGAAGCATAAAGCTTCACGTTCCCGAATACAGCGAGCTTTGGTATCGCAGGCAGCTTCTTGCGGATCCCGATACCATGAGCTATAACAAGGGCTGCAATATCAGCTTTGAGGGCTATGACAAAGCCACAGGCTGCATTGACTTTCCGGAGGATAAATGGCAGGGGTGGTACAGACAGTGGACAGGTCGAACCGACGTCAGATTTTATGCTTACATAGTCCTTGACGGTAAATTTATCGGAGAGGTAAATTTACACAGAGACCCGGACAGTGACTGGTATGATGACAGGTTTAATATGGGTATCGTGATAGAAAGCCATTATCGGGGCAACGGATATGCACTCACGGCAATGGAGCTGCTGCTTGAAAGGGCGTTTGAGGAGGTGGGCGCAGCAAGCGTTCACAATGAGTTTGAGAGCTACCGCACCGCTGCTGCCCTCAGACTTCATCTGAACGCAGGATTTTCCGTTGACAGCGACGACGGGCATATTACAAGGCTTTCCATTACCGCAAGGCAATATTTCGATAGGGAAAAGGGTTGAATATAATGTGAACCGAAATAAAAATGTGCGTGAATACTTCGGATAACACCGCATCATTTATTAAATTTTGTGAAATTGCTGTGGTGAACCTAAGTTGTTTCTCCGATTACAGCTTCCGATTAGCACTCTCTTCTATCAAGTGTTAGCACTCTCATGATGAGAGTGCTAATTTTCGCTTATTTTTCACATATCCGTAATTGTATTATCATATAATAGGGGTAAACTATAATCAAACAAAAGGAAAAGAGGAAAAGTCCAATGGACGGGTAGATATACCGAAAACTCAATAACCAACAACTTTAAGGAGGAATTTATTATGTATGGATTAACACCATTCAGAGGCGGATACAGCGTGTTTGACGCCATGAACGATTTTGAAAGAAGCTTTATGAAGGATACGGGGCCTCTCGCCTGCCGCACGGATATCCGTGAGGAGGAGGGTAAGTATGTAATGGAAACTGAACTTCCCGGCTATAACAAGGAGGATATTTCCATAGATATCGACGGCGCAGTTCTGACACTTACTGCCAAGCATTCGGAAAGCAGGGAGGAAAAGGATAAGCAGGGCAAATATCTCCGCCGTGAGCGCACCTTCGGTTCATACAGCCGCAGCTTTGACATTTCCGGCGTAGACGCCGACAACATCAGCGCAGAGTATAAAAACGGCGTGCTGACTCTCAGTATGCCCAAAAAGCAAAAGGAGATCCCCACTGCCCGCCGTCTGCAAATACAGTAACGGAGCGCTCTTAAAAATATAAAATCACCCTCGGCATTATAAGAGAATGCCGGGGGTGATCTTATACTAATCTCTCGTTGAATTATGTACAATCTCTCGCCACAAAACCCATAAATTAAAGCTTTTGCGGCGATTTCTTGTCCATAATTCTAACGGAGATTAGTATTATTAAAATATTTTGTTAAATTCCTGAATATAAAAATCGTCAAATGCTAAATAATACGTAACTGTTCGTCTTACTTGCAAGCTGCCGCGGATAAACTGCCGTCAGCTGCCGAAAACATCATCTTCGGGGGTGTAGCACCACTCGATAGCTCCGATCCTGTCGCATTCGTCCATTTTAAAGCCGTCCTCTGTCTTTTTGAGAATGACCGTAAAATTCTCGCTTGTGTCATAATCCAGATCCCAGTTTTCTCCCGCTCCGAAAGCGTTCATATAAAGCACAAAAGTGTCATTGTCAATTTTTCCCACCGAGGTGATATGCACTGTGTCCGTGCCCAGAAGACCGCCGTTGCTGCCTACTCCGTCGGTAATATACAGCTTGCCGTCCTTCTCGTAATAACCGCTGCGGATCATATCATCTTTAAGCACCTCCGACATTTTTTCTGTAAACAAGGGCTTCATAAGTTCATACATATCGCCCATGCTCATGACCTCGCCGTCTGTGATCTCATACAGCGTTTCCTCATAGCTTTCGCCGGCAAACATCCCGTTGTCCGCAGTTTTTGTTACGGTAATGGACTTGTTTTCGTCCTTGTGATGTTGTATCTCCTTGCCGTCATAATAGTCATAGAAGAATTTCTTGCACTCTTTCAGCAGGCTTTGTATCTGAGTTTTTTCCTCCTCTGAGGGCGTGTATTTTTCCGATGAAATAAGCGCCGCAGTTTCGGTCTCCGCCTTTGTTTCCTCCGTAAAAAGCGAGGTAAGAGTTTCCGCAGCTTCTTCCGCTTTTGCAGTCTCCGTTGTTGCACTCTCGGTAACGGCAGCATTTTCGTTTTCCGGGATATCCACCTCATTGCCTGTACTTCCGCAGCCAGCAAGCGCTGAAATAATGCAGCATACAGCCATTGCCTCAAAAAACTTTCTTTTCATTTTATTATCATCCTTTCCGAAATTTTCGGTTTCGTTTTATATAATAAACACCTTAGCGCCCTGAAATGTTACAGATATTTATTAAAATTTGTGTTAATATTTTATTAAATTAATTTCGCCAGGGCAGAAGTATAAAGTTGTCGAATTTTTTTATTTATGGACATTGCCCAAAAAATGTGTTATTGTGTTATAATTATTAAAAACCTGAATGGAAGTGATACAAAATGAGTATGATAATAGCCATAGAATTCCCCTGTGACCTTGCGGTTTACCATGATTCCTACGGCATTGAAAAAAGCACTCCGCACGGTAATTTGCTCCCATATTTTGATGAATCAAAGTTTTGGACGGTAGAGGGCGAATTCTTTGACGAAATGGTAACCGACGCCTACAATATTTTGTCCGTCGATATAAACGGTGACTGTCTGCTAATGGATTTTCTAAATGAAATACTCCCCCAATGCACTAAAATGGCTATGTATTGGGTATGCTTTGAAAAGGAGAATGCGGCACATTTTAACACTCCGGCAGAATTTATCGAGGGTATTAAAAAAATCATAGCTGACGATTATAAATGTATGTTTCATTGCTTTTATACAGGTTGAGCCGCCCTGAATCGGGCGGCTCTTTTTATATCGCTGTCAAATCTCCAAACCGTAAACCTCTCTGGCTGCGTCCACAGTTGCCTTGGCGTCCTTAGCATAATAATCCGCGCCGATCTTCAAAGCATATTCGGGCGTAAGTACAGCCCCGCCCACAACGATCCTGCATTCGGGCTTATTGCTTTTTACAAGAGCAATTGTATCCTCCATTGCCTTTAAAGTGGTTGTCATAAGCGCAGACAGTCCTACAAGCTTTACCTCTTCATCAAGCGCCGCATTCAGCACATCTTCGTAAGGCACGTCACGCCCCAGGTCTATTACCTCAAAGCCGTAATTTTCCAAAAGCACTTTTACAATATTTTTACCTATGTCGTGAATATCCCCTTTGACCGTAGCCAGTACGACCTTGCCTTTGGAAACGCCCTTGCTGCCGCCCATGCTTTTCTTAATTTCCTCAAAAGCCGCCTGTGCCGCCCCTGCCGCAAGTATCAGCTGAGGCAGGAAAATTCGTCCGCTTTCAAAATCCGCACCCGCTTTGTCAAGCGCAGGAATAAGCATTTCGTCCACTATCTTCATGCACTCATGACTTTTCAAAAGCTCCTTTGTAATGCTGCCGCTCTCGCCCTTTAATCCGCCGCAGACCGCCGCAATAAGGCTTTCGGGAGTGCACTCCTTTTCACTCGCGGAGGACGGGGCAGACATTGCGGCAGGAGCAATTGCAGTCATAGGTGCAGCATTATAAGCCTCAATAAATTCCGCTGCATTCTTATCAATATTCGCAAGCAGCCTGTAAGCTCTCACAGCTCCCGTCATAGCGGGAACATTAGGATTTATTATCGGCAAATCAAGCCCGTGGGAAAGGCACATTTGCAGGAAATTCGCATTAATAAGTTCCCTGTTCGGCAATCCGAAAGAAATATTTGAAACCCCCAAAACAGTTTTAAGACCCAGTTCATTTTTAACCCTCGCCAGTGCCTTGACCGTTTCCATAACTCCCTCCTGCTCGGCGGAGGCAGTGAGCGTAAGACAGTCTATAAAAATATTTTCCTTTGGAATGCCCATGGAAAGAGCACGATTCATGATCTTTTCCGCAATGGCAAAACGTCCCTCGGCAGTTTTGGGAATACCTCCTTCGTCTAAGGTAAGCCCCACCACCGCAGCACCGTATTTTTTCACTAGCGGCAGTATCGTTTCAAGGGATTTTTCCTCGCCGTTCACGGAATTTACAATAGGCTTTCCGTTGTATACCCGCAAAGCCGCCTCCAGCACCTCGGGGATAGTGGAATCCAGCTGTAAGGGCAGCTCGGTTATTCCCTGAATGGCCTTAACAGTCTTTACCATAACTGCCTTTTCGTCAATGTCGGGCAGCCCCACATTCACATCAAGAAGATCAGCCCCTGCCTTTGCCTGCTCGATTGCCTGCCCTAAAATATAATCGGTGTCGTCGCTTTTGAGCGCCTCTTTGAACCGCTTTTTCCCCGTGGGATTTATCCGCTCGCCGATAATTCTCGGCCCGTCGATAACGACCGTTTTCGCAGGGGAGCATACCGCCGAAATAATTTCGGGAACATTCGGAACATGCTTCATTTTTTTCAGTGCTCCCACAGCCGCCTTTATAAATTCGGGAGTAGTGCCGCAGCAGCCGCCGACTATCTTAACGCCGTATTTCACAAGCCCGCAAAGGCTCTCGGCAAATCCCTCGGGAGTAACATTATATTCCCCCGTCACAGGGTCGGGCAGCCCCGCATTGGGCTTTACCACAATGGGCAAATGCGTCCATTTTGAAAGCTCTGCCACCACAGGCTCAAGCTCCTTCGGCCCAAGGGAACAGTTCACTCCGATAGCGTCAACGCCAAGTCCCTCTAAGGTAAGAGCCATTGAGGACACCGCGCAGCCCGTGAATGTCCGCCCGTTCTGCTCAAAGGTCATTGTGCAGATAATGGGCAGATCGGTGTTTTCCTTAGCCGCCAGAACCGCCGCTTTCAGCTCATACAGATCGGTCATTGTCTCGCACACAATAAGGTCAGCCCCCGCCTTTTCACCCGCGATCATCTGCTCACGGAAAATATCGTAAGCCTCCTCAAAAGCAAGACTGCCCGTAGGTTCAAGCAGCTGCCCTATAGGTCCAACGTCCAGCGCCGCCAAAGCACTGCCGTCTGCCGCCTTCTTTGCGATCTTCACCGCCTCGGGGATTATCTCCCCTGGAGTTTTCCCCGTTTCAGCCATTTTATAGCGGTTGCAGCCGAATGTATTCGTGTAAACTATCTGCGCCCCCGCCTCAATATATGCGCCGTGAATTTCCTTTAACCACTGGGGCTTATCAAAATTCAGCATTTCGGGAATGCCGCCCGCCTCCATGCCCTTTGCCTGAAGCATTGTGCCCATAGCCCCGTCCAGAAATACAAACTCATTATCCGCTAAAAGCTTCTTAAAAATTTCCTTTTTATTCATTGCAATGACCTCCGTTTTTTCTGAAATTGCACTTATCACGAATGCTGCACGTTCCGCACCCACGGTGTTTTCGGGGCACTTCTGTTTCCGAAATGCCAATGACCGCCGTTACCGATTTTGTCGGAGTAAGCAAACCGCCCTCCGTTACACATACGCCAACAGTGCGCATGGCATTCACCGCCCCAAGGAAATCCCCCTGACATTCAAGCGGAAAATCCCCATATCCGGGAGAAAAACGCCATGTGGTGAACTTTTCCGCAAACCGCTCTTCTATCTCTTTTTCGGCAATGTCGCAGACCTGTTCCACAGCCGTCGAAGCAAAAGCGTCCACTGTAACAGCCTTTGCCATATCCTCCGCCTGAACTGTCCGCAAAAGCTTGTCCACCCCGTCTCCAAGTGTAGCGCACAGCAGTGCCGCACCGAAACAGCCCGATAAATGTTCGGAAATATCCTTCCCCCGTAAAACAAGCCTGTACCCCGACAGCGTTACCACGTCCCCCGAATTTTCCGAAATATCCGCATACACCCAGTGAAATTTCGGGCTTGCCGCACTTATAAGACGGCTTTCGCACTCGTCCGCAAGAGACGATATATTTTCGGGAGGTTCTTCCCGCAGACCCATGTACCGAAAGGCTTCGGCACGGTTTATCTTCGTTAATTCTATCATAGTAAATCCTTTTTATCATTGTTTAATTTAGAATTCAAACCGAAATTTTTCATTCATATATTTTTCCCATATATAATATTTTTGAAAATGTCTGAAAATCCACATTATCCCATATAATATCATTAGCAGGACACACAGAATAATCTTCGACCCAGCTTGCCATTTGCTCTAAAAAATCAGATATTGATGTGTTTTCCCATTCATCATAATGATTTTTAAAGTCTAACGACAGCATTCTCACAAATTGGATAAAATCATTTTTATCTTTAATTTGCTCAATTTGCTCTTTCATGCTTATACCTCCGCCAAATCTGATTTATTTTCTGAATATATCAAGAGAATGACTTGTAATTCCCGCCAAATCCGCCCGCTCACAAGTAGCAAAGTGATACTTTAAAAATAAATCAAAAGTATCATTATCCATTTGGTCTACCTTACTGCGCAAAAGCCGTGCGCAGCCGTCGGTCGCAACATAGTGCAGATGTGTTACGGGAAATACCGACATAAGGTCATCAATATCCTCCTTGCGGACAAGCTCAAACAAATCCTTCGGCTCGGACGTTGCGGCAAACGTAACAGGGTCAAGCAAACCGTCTTTGATGTACTCCGCAACGCTGAAATTACCCAGATTAAAGCCCTCGTCAATCAAACTGCCGTCGGAAATAACATATGCGGCAAAAATGATACCGCCCTGCTTTGTCACACGAATAGCCTCGCCCAAAGCCTGCCGCTTGTCCTCGTCATTATAAAGATGATACAGCGGACCCAACAGCAGCGTAATATCATATCTGTTATCGGGAAATGCCGATAAATCCAAAGCATTGCCCTGCGTAACGGTTATTTTTTCATCGGGCAGGGTGTTTTTTCGGAAAACATCTATATTATGCTCCACCAGCTCCACAGCATCAACCTCATATCCCATACGTGCCAGCGTATGGGAATACCGTCCCGTTGCCGCACCTATTTCAAGCATCCGATCGCCGGGGCGGATATATTTTTCAATATACCGCATTGTGGTAAGAAATTCCACCGACCCATGCTTCACCTCCAGACGGCTGTCCTCGTCGATTGTATTATAAAAATCTATTAAATACTGATTTGTTTCCATATTGTACCTCCAAAAAATCAAATCATTTTATACTCTCAAGCACTCATCGTCCCAGACCTGCACCTCAATATAATGATACCTGTCTGCGACGTCTGCCAAAAACTTTTCTGCCGTGCCGTCAAAATCCGCTATTGCCTTTAAAAGCATATCCTTAGTAAGCATAGTAAAGCCGCCCTCTTTTTCAAGCACAGTCATACTGTCGCCGTATGTAAAGCTGATTTGTTCCGAAGCAACACGGTCAAGCGGTATCTTTGTGACAATGCCGCGGTCAAACCAATTATCCAAAAAATCGCTCCCCTGCAAAACAAACGAAAGAGGGTGCTGCTGTAAAGGCTTGCCGCCCAGCTCCGTAAAGCGTTCGTATAACAGCTTATCCGTTTTCAAACGCCTAGGATAATAATTTTCAAAATCCACAAATCTGTAAAATGCAGTAATGTTCCTGTTTCGCCCAGCCATTTCATATGCCAGCGCAAATGCTTCGTCCTTCGGCAAACGCATAATATTCATCAAAGGAGTGCAGCTTTTGTGGCAGTAATTAACAATTTGCAGTTCGTTTGCATTCATAGAAAATCACCTTAATTATCCGTTAATTATTTTTCAAATTCTTACCAAATGCACCCATGCTTCCGGTCATATAAAAGTCTTACTTTTTTAAAACTTATATGCAGGTGCGTCCTAATTTTAATTGTTTTTATAATAATCATCTCTGATATAACCGTAAATATTATAGGTGCAGAATCTGCTTCCCATTTTTCCGTTTCTGATACAGCCCTCGTGCGTAAATCCGCATTTTTTCAGAACAGCATTTGACCCGGCATTGTCTATATCAGCCTCCGCATTCAGCCTGTCTATTTTTGTTTCCGAAAAAATAAACTCTACAATACGCTTTAAAGCTTCGGTGCAGATACCCTTGTTCCAGAAATCGGGGTCTATTCTGTAGCCGACATTGCCAAGCCTGTCATTTTCTACGTCAAATACTTCTATCATTCCTATTACTTTGCCGATTTCCTTGTTTACTATACCCCATATAAAATCATGCGAAGGTTTGCGCTTAACGTGAGGGCGAGGGTCAATAAACAATAGCTCAGGATTTTTTTCGCCCTTGCCTGCGGGGTGTCCCCAATATTTATAAACAATATCCAGTCCCAGCCATTTGCGCAAATCGTCTGCATCGTCCGCCGTCAGTTTCCTGAGAAAAAGTCTCTCCGTTTCAAGCGTAGGTATCCATAAGCATTCTTTGATCATAAAGCTTCCCTCCGAATATTTTTTCATTTCCTCCGCAGTCAGATTTCCGACCTCGGTATTTGATACTTTCTTTACTCCCCATAAAACCTTTTCCGCCACTCCCCCCACAGCATATCAAAAATCCCATTAAGCCTGCAAATAATTTCCTCATTCACCGCAACCTTTTTATCCCCGAAAACGCACCCCCGCTCCCCCATAAAATCCACGCAGAACATCAGCGAATAAAACAAAAATGCATTCATTTCATCATCGGCGCAGCCCCTCTCACTAAGCAGATATTCCACATAATCCGTATCATACCTTTCATTCAGCAAAGCCACATAAGTCAAAGCAATAAAAGTAAGACTGTCCCCCGCCCCCATTTTGTCCACATCAATTATCCCCGAAATTTTCCCCTCATAAATAAGCAAATTTTTCGTGCTTATATCATCAAGGTAAGAAATAGGTCTGACCTTTTCAAAATACTCCCTCAACCGTCCCTTTTCCGACTTTAACAGCCGAACTTTTTCACGGTCAAAATACCCGTTTTTAATGATTCGCCTCTCCGCTGTTTCGAGCATTTCATCAATAAAACCATTCCAATCCCATTCATCACTATCCCCCAAATCCAGCCGTGAAACTTTCTTCTGAATTTCCGTTACCTCTCTTGCAATTCCCATTTTTTCATCTGCGGTAAGTTCACCGTAAACCACCCCAATATCACGCCCCTCAATAAAGCTTAATATCAGATAATCAAATCCCCCATACCGCCCGTAAAATAAAACCTCCGGCACATGTACACCGATCTCCGATAATTCCCCCAGCCACCTCACCGTCCCCGAATACGCCCCCTCATCCTCACTGCACCGCAAAATATATTTTACATCTCCATATTTTACAATGAAAACATAATTGCCAAACCCCACTGAGCAGCGCTCCCACCCCTCGGGATTTTTTCCGAAATGCAGAGAACATATCTCCGGAATTATTTCATCATTCATATACTATCCTCACGCTTATTTTATCCTTTTCCCACCAAAAGCGTGTATCGTCCTTGTCCCCTTTGTCACCCGCCCACAGTGTGGTGTTCCCTTTGGTATAAGCAGTTCGTCCCCCGAATGTAAAATATGCTCCTCGCCGTCAAATATTTCCACGTATTCTCCCGATACGCAGAAAACATATTCGTCAAATTCGTGAACATTTTCCTTTGACTCCCTGTCGGCATAATAAGTCCAGAATGCTACCTGACCGCCGTTTGCACCCTCGTAATAATACCCGTCAATATCCTGCGTGTTCTGCTGACTTTTATCAATATGATTTGCTTTGCTTTTCATAAATTCGGGAAAATCTTTCATTGTAAAATCTCCTTTTTAATTTGTAATTCAAAATGTTTTTTCTATAATTCCATAAACCTTTTCAGACCATTCCCAAATATCTTTACAGTCATTTTCAATGTATATGATCTTATCTTTTAAGGCAACCGGTATACTATTCTCAATTTTACTCTTAAGCTCCGTCGGAATAACAATTCTATGCACCCAATCGCTAAGTTTTATCTCATCTTTGACCTTAACAGGCAGTACGCCGTCAAACGTTGCTTTTGGGTGTTTTATAAGTTTATCATATTTAAAATAAAATCTGACCCCCGGAGCAAAATAAACGCTCAGATCATCTTCATTCGGAAAACGATTTAATGCACGCTCCATGACCAATCTGTCTCCCGCCTGACAGTTTCCCCACGCAAACATTATATATTCAAAATAATCGGCAGGATCGTTTGCAGCATTTCTTTTCTCGCACACCAATTTTTCAACGGGTATATTTCTCGCCTTTACCGCCGACAAAAGCTTTCCGCACTCAAAAATTTTTACTGCATTGTCCGCCGATGAAGTATGACATACATATTCGGTAATGCACCCTTTTCGATACGGACACGCTGTACATTCCGTCAGCAACTCTGGACGCGGCGTATTCAGATAGCTTTTGTCCTTGATCTTTGATTTTATCAGGTCAAGCAAACTGCTGTCCTCACATTCTATTTTACATTCTCTGCCGTATTTATTTTCATATTCTATAAACTCAATAATTGTCCTGATTTCCCAATCGGATATTTGCGGATAATTTGAAAGCTTCTTATAAAAAACTCCGTCCCACACTTCCGTATAATCAAAATTACCAATTTTTATCAGCATAGTAATAATCTTCTCCCGAATTATGATTTACTTTATTCACATCAGTTTGGCACTTTTTATTACATAGGTCTAAAATTTTTATGGTCATAAAACCTAAATTCTTCTCTGTTGGCAAACTCCATTATATCGCTTATTATGTAGTACTCTCCTTCAGCAATATTTGCGAAAGTAGCTTAACGCTTTATTGATAACATTCATTGATTACTTCAAAATCACTGCCAAGCGCCGATACAAGCCGATCATACACCTCATTTGCACGTGACTTAAAATTCTCCCAATGTTCTTCTGTCCAAGGCGACGGATCCGAAGGACATTCCCAGTCAAGAGAAGATTGAAAATCATCACTTAATTGAGTAAGATCGGCTTTCAGCTTTTCTGACAAATTAAGTTTATCAAAGCTTATCGGACCTACATCAAATTTGCTGTAAGCAGCGTCATTTCCGCACCAAAGACAATCTCCAACACAGCCGTACTCAAAGAAAAATCTGATAACATATTCAGCCATTTTACTGTCACCCCGATCACAGCAGCCCCTCAACAGCAGCATATATCTTCTCTGCCACATAAGGATTATTCATAGTGTACAGATGAATTCCGTCCACACCGCTTGAAATAAGATCGACTATTTGATCTGCCGCGTAAGCAATTCCTGCGTCACGGAGCGCCTCGGGATTATTCTCATACCTTGCCATTATCCTTGTAAATTTCGCAGGCAGACTCGCCCCCGTAATTGAAACCATACGCTCAATTGATTTCTTGTTTGTCACAGGCATAATCCCCGCCTCAATGGGAACATAAATACCCGCTCCATGCACCATATCGAGAAAACGGTAAAATGCCTCATTGTCAAAGAAAAGCTGACTCATCAGATGAGTAACTCCCGCGTCCACCTTTTCTTTCAGACGTGCAATATCCGCCTCAAAGCTTTTCGCCTCCGTGTGGCACTCGGGATAGCACGCTCCCGAAATATGAAAATCACCCTTTTCCTTAATGTACCTGACTAAATCGCAGGCATGCTCAAAATCATGCTTCGGCGGTCTCTCGGGGTTGATGTCCCCGCGCAAAGCAAGGATATTTTCTATCCCCTTAGCCTTAAAGTCCTCCAGAAGAATATCAATATCCGCCCTCGTGTTGCTCACGCAGGTAAGGTGCGCAGCGGAGTCCACTCCCTGACCCTTGATGTATGCCGCAACTTCTCCAGTAATGTTGTCCCCGCTGGTTCCTCCCGCTCCATAGGTAACGCTTATAAAAGCGGGCCTTAAATTTTTAAGGCTGTCAATGGTTTTGTACACCGTGTCGGGAGACATATCCTTTTTGGGCGGGAATATCTCCAGTGAAAAAACGCATTTTCCTTTTGTGAATTTCTCGGATAATTTCATTTTTATCATTTCCTCTCATTAAATTTGACTTCTGAACGGCGCAGCAGGCAAACCGTTCTTCCCGAACAGCGTAACATCTCCATAGTTCACCCATTTGAACCTTGCAACCCTCGGCTCGCATATGCCGTCGGCAGTAAGACGAATCC
>CAMWIR010000044.1 GCA_947174365.1 uncultured Ruminococcus sp.
TCATAATAATGCACCCTCCCCTGCATGATCACCACAGGCACCTTTGAATCCCCCGAGCCCACATATCCGAACACAAACCGCCCCTTGTGCCCCTCCACCGTGGACATGGGAAAACCCGGCAGCTCTCCGTAATCAAGGGTCTGACGAACGTCTATCTCGTCCGCAAAAGCACCCAGTCCCGACCCCAGCACAAGAGCGATCTCCGGCTTAAAGTCTATCTTCTCCTTAAAGACCTCCATGCATTTTTCAAGCTTTTCATATTCCTTTGACATATTGATTCC
The DNA here is from genome assembly GCA_947174365.1 of uncultured Ruminococcus sp. GTDB lineage: Bacteria > Bacillota > Clostridia > Oscillospirales > Ruminococcaceae > Huintestinicola. The sequence goes on from CAMWIR010000044.1 coordinate 282, forward strand.
ACCTTTTAAAAACATTTTTCATTTCATATTTAATATTAATAAAGCACTGATTAAAGCATTTACCAAAAAATATGCCTTTCGTTAAACAGCGATCCGGCGAGGCTTTATCTCTCATTCCTCGGTCACAGGCTTTTCCATATCCAGGATATACAACGCCGCCGAACGAGCCGCATTAGCGCCGTCCGCCACAGCAGTAACTATCTGCCTGAATTCCTTTGTCCGCACATCTCCTGCCGCAAATATCCCAGGAGCGGACGTAACACAGTCCTCCCCCGCAATAATATACCCCTTCTTGTCCATGTCGCAAAAGCCCTGCATAACTTCTGTTTCGGGGATCATGCCCACCGCAATAAATACCCCGTCGCACTGAACATATACCCCTGCGCCGCTGTCCTTTACCAGCCCTATCCCCGTGACCTTTTTCTCTCCGTAGATCTCCTCGCAGACCGCCCCGCGGACTATCTCAATATTTTCCGTCTCCTCGCAGCGGCGCAAGTATATCTCCTGCCCCCTGAATTCCTTCCTCCTGTGAACAAGCGTTACCCTTTCGCATATCTTCGATAAATATAAAGCGTCCTTTAAAGCCGTGTCTCCTCCCCCGATGACCGCAGCTTTCTTCCCCCTGTAAAAAGTGCCGTCGCAGGTGGCGCAGTAGGAAACTCCCCTGCCCCGCAGCTCTTCCTCCCCTTTTACGTCCAGCTTACCGTGGACCGCTCCCGCCGCATAAATAATGGTTTTCCCCTTATAATCCTTTGCCCCCGTCAGTACCCGCTTCATTCTGCCTCCCTCAAGATTATCCTCTATCCTGGTGGCTCTCCCCCTGAAAAAAACCGCTCCGCAGTTTTTAGCCCAGGCCTTCATTCTTTTCCCTATCTCAAAACCCTTCATTTCCTCCAGCCCAGGGTAATTGTCAACCATATCTGCCAGGACCATCTGTCCGCCGCTTTCGGGCAAAGCCTCGATAATAGCCGTTTTTAACCCCCCTCTTGCGCAGTATCCCGCTGCCGTAAGCCCCGCAGGTCCGCTGCCGATAACCATAACATCATAAGTTTCATATCCATACATAAATAATCAGCTCCGCTATCAGATGCAAGATAATTAGAAGCAAGAGGCAAGAACTTTACAGGAAATGTATTTGCTGTATTGCTATTGTCTCAATCTTCTGTTAAATATTATATACCCGATCTGCCGAACCAAGGGCAAGTTCACATAAATTTTACAATTAATTTGCACTTATTCCTCTATCCTCTGCTTGCCTTTCTGAACAAGATAAGCACAGTAGGAGGTCAGTTTCACCGGGGAAAATCTGCTCATTACCGCAATAGCCGTAATCTTCAGCGTAGGAGTGATCGTCAGCTTCTTTTTCCTCATTTCCGATAACGCACAGCTAACGCACTGCTTTGCCGTTATCCCTTTAAAAAAGCCCGTGATACCCGCCCGTCTGTTAAAATCCGTATCCACAGGCCCCGGGCACAGCACCGATACATTCACATTGCTTTTTATTCTCCGCAGCTCCGTGTAGACCGCCTGGGTCTGCCTTATCACGTAAGCCTTGCTCGAATAATACGCCGCCATCAAAGGTCCGGGCATAAACCCTGCGATAGACCCTACATTCAGGATATATCCCCTGTCCTGCTTCACAAAGTCCCGCAAAAACAGCTTGAACAGTACATGCATAGCCTTGATGTTCACATCAATAAGCTCCAGCTCCTTTGAAAGACTTGCCGCCGTAAAGCTGCCGTAAAGCCCGAAGCCCGCATTGTTTATAAGAATATCTGGCTTGTATTTTTTCGCCTTTCCGTAAAAGTCAATACACTCCCTGACCTTTGACAGATCCGCAGGAATAACAACGCAGTCACTGACGCCTATCTCCTCTGCCAACGCCGCCAACGCCTTTTCATTCCTGCCCGTCAGCACCAGAAAAATCCCCTGTGCCGCCAGCTGCCTGGCAAACTCCATTCCCAGTCCCGAGCTTGCCCCCGTTATCACAGCGCACTGTCCCATGGGGCGCAAATTTTTTATCAAAGATTTGATCTTACTCATTTACCGAAATCGTCCTTTCATTTTGTATAACATTATTTTAACACTTTATTTAATTCAAGTAAATAGCTTTAAATTATTTCGAGCAATTTTTGTCGCTTGCTACAATTTACCAATTCATTTTTGTACACATTATCCAATCCTACAGCAAACCGCAGCTTTATTCTAATCTCTCATTGAATTATAGCCGGTCTCCCGCCGCAAAACCGCATATATTAAAGCTTTTGCGGCGATTTCTTGTCTATAATTCTAACGGAGATTAGTATTAAATGCTCCCAAGCCTTCGGCTATCTTCCTTTCCTCCTTGCCGCTTTTTGCCTGTCCTTTTTGTTCTTCTCCCTCAAATACTCTTTTGCCGCCGCCTTGACGCCGAAAAATACGCCCTTAAACGTCTCCTTATCCCCCGAAAGCTCCTCACCCCCGTAAACGGACCTTTCCACAGACTCTGTCAGAGCCGCAATGTCATACCCGGTTAATTCTTTCAAAGCGCAGCGAGCCTCAAAAGGCGTAAGACATTCCCCGTGCCGCAGAAGTTTTGGCGAAACATGACTTATCATACGCTTGTACAGCAGCCCGGCGCATTTCCCGGGATCTGCCGCCATTGCCCTGTTAATGTATATCCTTTCGCTTATCACAGGCAAAAACAGTACCGCAGCCAGCGTCAGAACAATCGCCGAAGCTCCTATAATGCACATTACCAACATCATGTCATAATCCACAGCGATCGCTCCCCCGAGTCCTGCGTCATCAATAACATCATTGTAATCCGACGGTACAGTCGGCTCAAAAACCACCCACCCCATATTCTGAATAAACACCTCAGGATATGCATGAGAGCAGCTGTCCTTTATCACAAAGATTCCCTCACGGCTGGTAACATCCGGACTGTATCCCTCCGCATACCGTACCGTAAGCCCCAGAGAACGAGCCATGAGCGCAAAGGCAGAAGCAAAATCCGAGCAGCTCCCACGCCTGCTTTCAAAAAGGAAATACTCCGGAGAGCTGTCTCTTGCCGCATAATTCAGATCATACACAAAATCATTGTTAATAAAGTAATTTTGCAGCGCCGAAGCCTTTTCCCAGTCATAGCTCAGCCCCGCCGTTACTTCCTTCGCCAGATTTTCTATGCTTTCGGGAATTATCTCACGGTTTGCCTCGGTGAGGCTTCTGTAATACTCCGCCTCCCTGTGCTGCCGCAGAAATTCCGAAGCGATCTCGCTCAGAGGCTCATCATTATTCTCTAATATCCCCTCCATTTCCTCCAGCATTTCCTCCGCCGTTTCATTGTCAAAATTCGCTCCCCCCAGTTCAAACCAGTAATTCCGTGAATTGAATTCATCACGGTACACTATGGAATACCCAAGATTTTTCGGGTGCATATTCCGCAAGGTCCGCACCACTCCCCCCCTGGTCACAAATCTTGACGGTGTATTTGCGGTATCGTAAGGTTTAACGCTTATAATTCTTGCGGGAGACAGGAAATACAGTGCCCCGAAATCCTCGCACTGAACAAAAATTTCCTTTTCCTCATCCCTGAAATCTTCAAATTCGGCAAGCCTTGCCAAATGGTATTTTTCGATAAATCCCTCTTCCAACTCATCCGCCTTGATAACAGCGTTTCGCAGATCCGATAAACTAAGCCTTTGATTCATCTCCGTCCACACAGAGTCCGGGTAAACAGGCTCGGAGCAGTAGCCGAGATAGACCCATGCGTCCAGCTCAAAGTCATAATTATCAAAGGTCTGCCGCTTGAAATAAGGCATAACATCTCCGTAAAGGGTGTACATTCTCCTGTTTGAAAAATTCCTGTAGGAATCCGCATTTCCCGAAATATCGCTGAACAGTGAAAAATTTTCATCTATCTTAACCGTAAAATTCGTGTCCATGAACAGCTCTTCAAACCTGTCATAATATCTTGCGTCCTGCTCTTTGGGTATAGCCGTTGAAACGATCAGCAGCGCAAAAGTAAACACACACGCCGATAAAAGCGACGCCCTCTGCCCCAGAACACGGCTGTTCCTGCCCTGTGTGCTGCGGATATCCACCATTAAGATCGCCACATTGAGTATAGCAATAAGGCAAATAAAAACATTGTTGATTTCCGAAAGCACCTTTACATAAACCGCACAGGGAATAAGGCTCACCAGCGTCAGAAACGACATTCTGTAAAGAATATTCGTAAAATAATAAACCACCACTCCGAAAAAAGGAATAAGGCTTATAAGCAGCGCCAGCAGATATTCAAACCGTGTCGTGACCTGCTCCGCTCCCGTTAAAAACCACCTCTGGAATGTCTCCCCGTAGTCGCTGCCGAACACCAGACCGATAAATACCCGCAGCGCCCCAAACATCAAAAAAGTGAAAATAACTCCTCCGATAATATGGTGCTTGTTAATGAACTCGCATAGTGCAAATACCGCAGCAGTTACACCTATTATCCCAACTGTCCACAAAGAAAAAACATTTACAAGATAAACCGAATAAAGCGAGATTCCCAAAACCACAGTCAGCAGAAAGGGCAGAATAAGGCGGAAATGCTTTTTAAAAAAACCCGAAATCTTACCGCCGTTATCCGCATTTGAAGCATTCTTAACAATCGCAGCAGCCGCAGCGTCAGCCGTCAATCTCGCCGCCTCCTTTCGACCTGTTATCGGAGTTCACAAACCTGTCATCCGAATTTTCTCTTTTCTCTTCCCCATACTCCGCCGTCGCCGACAATTCTGCCGACAGCACCGACGCCGATAACACCGCCGTTTTCAGCGCACCCTTTCCCGATTCTCCCGTGTATTCCGCCAATATCCCATGCAGTTCCCTGTCATAATAAGGGGTGCAGTAAACCGATACCGAACCCTTCTGCTCCGCCAGCTCATGAGCGGGAAACCTCGGCATATCGGCATCTTCCGAAAAGCTGTATCCCGCAAGATCGGTACGCAGCTCCGACAGCTCGCCTTCATCCGAGGCAGCATAGCATTGCCAACCCTCCGCCCCCATTAAAAAAAACGTTACCGAATAGTTCTGCCGCAAAAAAACCTGAGCCGCCCCCAAAGCGTGCTCCACCGCATACTGTTCCGCCAGCGGAAAGATCTCATCATCCATTGCCATAGATAACTCATCATTTCCCATAAGTGCAGGTATTATCCCCGTATCTCTCATAAATACGCTGTCCAGCACCACCGAAACCGATGAGCACGCCGTTTCATCATCCAGCCTCACCAGCAGCTTTCCCCGCTTTGCCGACTGCTTCCAGTTAATGCGCTTGAGAGGGTCGCCGGGAATATACTCCCTGCTGTCGTAACCGGGAAATCCCCCAAAGCCCGCCGCAGAGCTTTCCGTGGTATCCTCGCTGTCATCCGCAGCGGCCGACAGCTCCATAACCTGCCGTATAACCTTGTCATTGGGTCTTATCTCCGCAATATCGGGAATTACGGAGATCTCTTTTTTAAGCTCATCCTCCGTAATTTCACTTAACTTAAAGCTGAACAGTCCGAAATGATCCGTCAGCCGTATCTTCTCAACTCCAACCCTGCAAGGGCCGCAAATTTTCGCCCGGTATCTTATCTCAAAGCTTTCGCTCGAAAAGGGCATGACCGAAAGGAAAAAATTTTTCTCTTTGCAGATCACTCTTGTGTCTCCCGCCGCCTCTATCCGCAAAGGCGGCGTGGGCAAAAAGCAGCCGTTTATCACCGTCACCGTGACCTCACATTCATCGCCTTTGCACAGCGCCGCAGTGCCGCAATCCACCTCGGCATATATTCTGCCGCTAAAAATAAGCGTCATTGCCAAAGATATGACCGGTGCGCACAAAAAAGCCAGCACCAAAAACCATCCCACGCGCCCGCTTAAAAACAGTGCGAACACCAGCGCCAGTCCCACTGCTGCCAGATAATTCACGAGCCCGCCGAATATTTGCTTAAATTTTGCCAACACCGCACACCACCCTTGCAAATCAATAAATAAAGAAAGATCAACAGAACTCTATTTTAACGGCTAAATCAATTTTTAACGTTCAAACACCGCATGGCTTTCCATGATGCAGCTTCTTAAACCGCCGCACCGCTACTCCACAGGCACCGCAACAGACCCCAATATCCTCTCCACTGCCCCCTCGGGACTCCCCACGGCGGACTTGCCCTTCGGCGTCAGAATTATCCTGTGCGCCAGTACATAAGGCGCAAGCCGCTTTATATCATCCGGAATAACATAACCCCGCCCGCAGATAAATGCATATGCCTTGGCTGTCTTATACAGCGCAATGCTCCCCCTGGGACTTACCCCAAGTCTGATATAATCCGCCTTCCTCGTAGCATTCACAATATTCACAATATATTCCCTAAGCTTATCGCTGCACCGTATCAGCTTGACTTTTTCCTTGAGGCTCTCAATATCCTCGCAGCTCATTACCTCCGACAGACTCTTCGGTGAAACGTTCTTCTCATTCCTCTCCATAATATCCATCTCATCACGAGGCTCGGGATACCCAATGCTTATCTTCATCACAAATCTGTCCATCTGCGCCTCGGGCAAATGATATGTACCGTAAGTCTCCACAGGGTTCTGAGTCGCCAGCACCATAAAAGGCTTCGGCAGCGGATAAGTCGTCCCGTCAATGCTGACCTGCCCCTCCTCCATTATCTCCAGCAGCGCCGACTGTGACTTGGGACTTGCACGGTTTATCTCGTCCGCCAGCAAAAAGTTGCAGAACGCAGCGCCTTTCCGAAATTCCTGTCCCCCCGTGCCCGTGTTTATCATAGTAAATCCCGTAATGTCCGTGGGCATAACATCGGGGGTCAGCTGAAGCCGCCCAAAATCCCCCCCGCAGGAGCGTGCAAGCGAGGAAACCAGCTGCGTTTTCCCCACTCCGGGCACATCTTCGATAAGCACGTGCCCCCCCGTAAGCATAGCCGCAATGACCAGCTCCACAGCCTCCCGCTTGCCCACAATGACCTTTTCCACGCTTTCCGCTAAAGCGGCAATTTTCTCGTTCCTGTTTTCGTTTCTGCTAATCTCCATATTAACGTTACACTCCTATCGGAAGCAAAAATTTTTTCCTGTACCTCCGCATAAATTTAAGGCAGTCTTTTATCGAATTTTCCGATTAATTTTCCAATGATTATCTTGTAAACTTCCGTCCGTTTTTCTGTTGCTTTATTTGATTTTTCCGCTCGGATTTTCTCGAAATTCCAAATCAAGATCTCCCGAAAAAAATCCCGAACAGATGAGCCGAACACTCCGATCCCCACAAGCAGCATACCTTCCGTTAGGCCGTTATTTTTTCTTATTTACCGCCAGCAGCGTAGCCAGTACACCCACAGCAGCGCAAAGCACCGCAATAATTATCACCGAAGCGGTATTAAACCCGCCCTCATTTGCCGCAGCCCCGGCAACCGATGCCGGAACATTTTCCGTCTTGCCGTCCGCAGGCTTCTCTTCGTCCACAGACTCGCCGGAAGTTTCCTCCTCCTCGGAAATATCCTCTTCACTGTCACGGGTCTCATCAGCCTTATCATTCTCATTCACTGCCACAGGATTTTCCGACTTCGGAGGAATATATTCGCTTTCCTCGCTCATATCGTAAGCCACCGTCACAAAATTATTTTCCAGCCCCTCAAACCCCTCTTTGTCACTGTACATATGAATAGTCACCTTTAAATTCTGAAACGTCCCCTCGCTCGCGGAAAAAGGCTCGTCCCCATAAAAATAAATATCCGTCAGACTGTGACAGTCGGAAAACGCACCGTTTCCTATAGACCTTACCTGCGGCCCTAAATGCAGCTCCGTAAGACTGCACTTTGCAAAGCAGTTGTCGGGAATTTCCTTTATGGCCTCAGGCAGCGCAAAGCTTTTGAGAGCCTTGCAGTCGGAAAAAGCACCCACACCAAGCGTTTCCAGCTCTGCAGGCACCGTAAATTCCTCCACCTTTTCGCAGCCCTCAAAAGCATAATCCCCAATGTTCCTCACCGTTGCAGGCATGGATATTTTCAGCAGATTCCTGTTTCCCGAAAAAGCCCTTTCTCCGATCGTCACCGTATTTTTCGGCAAGCTTATGTATGTAAGCTGATTGCGGCTCACCATAGCGTTTTCGGGAATGATTCCCCCCTCGGTCTCGCAACCCGCCAGCTCAATATATTCCGTGTTCGGATAGCCGCATATCGCCCCGTAGTCCGATTCATTCAGCACCCCGCCCGAAACGGCGATCTTCTTGATATTGTTAAGGTCAACTCCGTCCTTGGCCTCCTCAATAGCCTCCGCCAGCTTGCCTGTCTCAAATGAGGTAACGACCACATCTCCCTCCTCCGCCGAAGCGCTGCCCGCCAAAGGCATTACAATTATCCCCAGAAACATCACGACCGCCAGGATCAGCATAAATACTCTAAGAATATTTTTCTTGGTTTCCTGCCTCATTTTTTTCATTTAACAGATCAATCCTTTCAACAAATTTTCAAGCTTTTATTTATGTTTTTTTTAAGCGCATTTCGCTTAATTTTTCCGTTCCTTCGTACGCTTGTCGGTCAACAAAGCCGCCGAAATTTCTTGCCGCCCGGCTTATGAAGCCTTTTGCCTCTAATTGTTTACCTCCGAAAAATGCCCGGCAACCTCCACTCCTGCCGAGGAATAAAGGAAAATATCCGTGGTCAGCGGACGTGAGGCAAAGCGAAACTCCCCGACTATAGCCGTTCCCAGCCGTTCCAGCACATCATTCGTGACCTCCGACATCACAATAATGGTGTCCTTCGAGGGCACAGCCACCAGAAATTTCGGACTGAGCCTTGCCGAAATATAGCTGCGGAAATCCGCGCACATCATCAACGCCACCGTAAAATCGCTGCCCTCCGCCTTAAAATCCAGACAGCGGATCTCCTGCGACCCGTCGCTCATCACGCTTTCCGAAAAAGCAGTCTTGCGCAGCAGCCTGCACATATTCCTGTCCGCCACCGAAAAAAGAACCTCTTTCGGCACATCCCATTTTTTGATGTAATCCTCCCCTATAGGCCTCGCCTTAACATCATCCCCCGTGTAGCAAATGACCTTTTTCAGCCCTCCCATAAAATCCTCGGCGATCATGTCCCTGCCGATCTCCTCCCCCCGCATGATCGTGTAGCGGATAAACTCCTGCCCGTTGGTAAAGCTTACCAGCCTCGACAATATGTAAAATTCCCGTGCTATCCTTTCCAGAAGCCTGTCCGCCCACTCCGGGTCACGGCTTTTGGCATAGCTGTACTTCTCCGCGGAAATGTCGAACCCCAGCGAGTCCGTCCCGTCGGAAACTATATAATAATCCTTGGAACGCTTCTGCGCCGTGTATCTGTTTTTCTTCAGCGCGCCTCGAAAAAGCCTGTTAAAACGTTCCTCGGTCTTTCGGTCGATCAAGAATTCATTGATATCCTCCATTTTTGTCCGATTGCTCCTTTCGTTCTATCACCAAATAAAGCATTAAACTTTAACGCATATGCCGCTCTTTAAACCCATGCGGCAAGCCTGCCGATTTTCCGTCCCCGCAGCGCATACGCCAACGGGATATTTTTTTTTAAACGGAATATTCGGCGTCTCCTTATGATTATAACATATTTTAAAGCAAATGTACATACTTTTTCCTTTTTTCAAGGTGAAAAATTTACGAATATTTTTTTGGCTATTTTGTGGATATTCGGCAAAAGCCGCCAAAATTACCTGCGGAAAACTTTTCGTCGGGTCTTGAAAAAATTCAAAGCATATTTTCATGTTAAAAATCAACCGGGACTCTCCGCAATTTTACATCAATGCACATTCATTCGATAAATACGCAAAAATTTTTCCGTAAACATATTATATCACATTTTCACGCACTTGTCAATAGCTTTATGCAAATAATTTTGCTTTCAATGCAACTTTTACACATTTCACAAAGCAAATATACAGGCGTTATGTAATTTGCCTTATGCAACGTGCGTGTTATCCCAAAAGTTTCCCAAAAAAATTTTTAAAAATCACTTGACATTTGTCGACTGCTGTGCTATAATGAAAAAAATTCACTTGACGTTTGTCGACCGTTATGTTGTAAATGAAAAAATAAAAAGGAGAATCTCCCATGAAAAAAAGCAAATTATCCGAATCCGAATGGAAGATACTTTCCCTTCTATGGGAGAGCGAGCCAATGACCATTACCCAGATAACCGCCGCCCTGAAGCCCGAAACGGACTGGAGCAAAAGCACCGTCATAACCCTGCTGGGACGTATGGAGGAAAAAAACGCTATCCGCTACGAACAGGGGAAAAACGCCCGCCTCTATTCCTCCGTCCTCACCCGTGAAGAAGCGGCCGTGCCCGAAACAAGGTCATTTTTAAAGCGAATGTATAACGGGAGCCTCGGGCTTATGCTCAACTCCCTTGTCTCTCAGGGAGACCTATCCCCCGAGGAGCTAACCGAGCTTTCCGCAATTATCGAAAACGCCGAAAAATCGCAGTGCAAACCCCGTAAGGAGGAATAGAAATGCTTGAAACCATAATCACATCTTCCGTACTTATCGTAACCCTGCTTCTGCTGCGTGCCGTATTAAAAGGAAGAATAAGCAGCCGACTGCGCTACGGACTCTGGCTTGCCGTTGTCATCAGACTGCTGCTGCCTTTTCCGCTTATAGAAAGCTCAATCAGCGTAATGAACCTGTTCACACCCGAGGAAAATTCCGCAGCGGCAACAATATCGGGCATTTTACCCGATATTGCCAAGTCACCCGAGGCAAATGCCGACAGCCTTGCAAATGAAATCCCCCGGAATGATTTGTCAAATATGCCGGAAAACTACGATAATTCTGGCATTGACGATAACTCCGATACTTATGGCATTTCCACAGACGAAGAATTTGTCAAACAGTACTTTGCCGCAATTGCGGACACCGACTTTGCGGACACTGCCGCTGCGGACGTTACCTCTGTGGACGTTCAAACCTATACGGCCTATGCAAATACCCTTTCGGAAAATGCGGCAGCATTGTCCCCCGCCGACCCGAACGAAAATACCCCCGATAATTCGGACGCTCACAGCGGTCTCTCATATACAAAAATAATAATATACATATGGGCTGCCGTCGCAGCCGCAGGACTGCTTTGGTTCGGGGGCGTTAATATTGCATTCGGCAGAAAACTCCGCAAATACCGCAGTGAAGTGAACTGCGCTTCTCCCCTGCCCGTGTACCGTGCGGATTTCATCAAATCCCCCTGCCTTTTCGGAAACGCCGTCTACATAAACGAGCAGCCCCCAAAGCACCTGAAATATATTATCGCCCATGAATACAGCCACTATTGCCACGGAGACCATATCTGGTCGGCAGTGCGGCAGATACTCCTGTGCGTTTACTGGTTCAACCCTCTGGTATGGGCGGCGGCTGTTATTTCCAAAAACGACTGCGAATGCGCCTGCGACGAGGCAGCCATGGAACTCATAGGCGAGAATGACCGCGCCGAATACGGCAGGGCACTGCTTGAAATGATTCCCTCAAAAAGCGGAAATATAGGCATTGCCGCCACTTCCATGAGCGGCAGAGGCAGGGCGCTGGCAGAGCGGCTGCGGCTCATTGCGGCAAAGCCCCTGAGCAAGCGTTCCGCAAAAGTTATCGCCGCAAAAGCAGCCGCCGTGCTTGTTGCACTCATTGCCTGCGGCTGCACCTTTACCACCTCGCAAAGTCTCGAACAGGACAATGGCAATGCCGTAACTCCCGAATATCCCGCCCCCGCCCAAAACGAGCGGCAGTATCAGGTGAATGCGGCTAATCGGTCTTATGAAACATATCTGCGCACCTATGACAATTACAAGGATTTTTACGAAAAACACGCCAAAGCGGTCTACGCCGACAGCCTTACAATAAACCCGGAGGAATTCGGTGAATTTTCCGCATTTTTCAATCTGTGGATAAAGTACCGCAACAAGACAATGGAAACCGTCCGCATAAATTATTCCCCCGAGGCCGAAAAATTCTATGCCGACGAACCTTTTGAGGTAAGCTATATTCCCGAAAACCTGACTCTGCTGCCGAATAAAACCTTTGAACAGGTGATCTCAGATTCTTGGGAAGCATATCTTAAAACCCATTATCCCTGCGATCTGTACGACAGCAAACTGAAAGGCGAGGCTGTGGAAAAAGTCTGGATAATGGAACCTGTTACAGACGGCAGCAATGCATATGCAGGTTTTATAGCGCAAAGCAAGAGCTATTATCAGCGGTATCTACGTTCATACGATCCCGACAGCGGACTTTCCGATAATGAGTGGCGGGCAGGTACGGGCGAGCCTGTGTTTGGAGTAGATAACCCCGACTTTACCACCGAGGGCTGCACTCTTGCCCAAACCCTTGTAGAATATTACTCACGGCAGCAATACCACCCCGAGGACGTTCTGTATTCCTTTAAAAAGAAAGTTCCGCTCTCGGACGGCAGCGGAATTGTCACCCGAACCGTTCAGTTTGTTATGACAAGTGAGTATTACCCGAACGGTCTGCCGGATTTGAACTATACATTACAAGGTGATTTTGCCCTGCGCATTCTCGACAGCGAGGGAAACGTTACAGGAGAATGCTCTCTCGGCACCGCTGCTATATCCTCATACGGCAACACAACTATTACTGCAAATAACACTAATATGTCGAGAAATTTCAGATTTTCAAAAAATACCGACCGGCTTATAGTTTTCTCGTTTTCCAACGGCTATTATGAAAACAGCTGGCATTATTACAATGCCTTTTTCGGAATTACCGACGAGGGAGAAATTTTCCGCTATCATATTGACAACGGTGAATTTGACTACCCTGCCTACATGGGCGGCGACGAGCTTTTTACCGGGGAGCTTTACAGCAATTCCAGACTTTACAGCGAGAGCGGAGCTATGGTCAACAAGGGAGATCAATATTTGATAAACATTGATCGGCAGCGTGATAATGATGAAATTTTAAATATAATCCTTTTTGACGAAACAGCGCATCTTATAAAGAACGCCTATACCCTTACGGGCTATTATGATGAAGAGCTGCTGAGGGGCGCAAGAGATGTAATATCCGAAAAATATAAATATCTGTTTTTCCGCCATATCAACAACAGCAAAAGCGACAGCGAGTCAAAAGAGGACTTACTTGCCCTTGGCTTTAAGAATTTTGAAAACATAGCTTTTGAGGGTGACAGCTGGCAGGAATATGTCAATACTCCCATGGGCGAAATTACCGAGAAAGACCTGTTTTACGCCCTTTCCGCAGAGGCGGAGGAACGCCACCCGGGTGTTGAGGCTATGATTCCATATTGCGTATACGGCGACAAAGAGTATGTCATTAAGTTCTACAGCGACTACATGGGCGAGGCTTGGACGTATGCTTCGGACGCTGTCATGGCGGAAAAAACGAAGGACGGCAGCTATTATGTTTACTATGTTTCCTTCGGCTGCGATTATTACAGCATTTGCAGATACAAGGCAAAAAAGAACGAGGACAAATGGGTACTGAGCGAATTTGAAAGAATCATGTAAAAAGCATTAAAAATGCCCGCTGCGAATGCTTGCAGCGGGTGTCAGTCTGTTGAAAAGTCCGTTTTATAAATTTTGCATTTTAGAGTTACAGTGCCACCGAATACATAACGCCTCTGTCTAAAGCGGTGAGCGTTTCGGCATTATGCCGAAACAAGTTCGGCGGCACGCCGATTATTCTCTCGGCATTCTCCTGCATCTGCTCTCCTTGTGCCCTATCTTTTCCTTATACATAAGGTCGTCAGCGACCTTTATAAGATTATCCAGCACAGTATCCTTTGTGATCTTTTCATAATACATACCGAAGCTGCTGCCCACAGGATAAGGCTTGCCCGAACAGCTGTTGAACTGCGCCAGGGACTGCTTTACCCTTTTGATTATGTCCTGACCTTGGCTTTCGGGGTACTCCCGGGCAAAGCTTGCCACGGTGAACTCATCGCCGCCGAAACGGGAGCAGACCTCGTTTTCCCCCCATATGGAAATGAGGGCGGCGGATATTGCCTTTATAGCCACATCTCCCTCGGCGTGGCCGTAGGTGTCGTTGATGAATTTCAGCCCGTCCATATCTATGGAAATGATTATCAGATATTCCTCCGTTTCCCGTGCCCTGACCATTCTTTTCCCGATATCCGTGTAAAAGCCCCTGCGGTTGTAAAGCCCCGTAACATGGTCTCTGACATACAAGTCCTCAAGCCGGGAAATGACCTTTTCAAGCCCCGCCTGCCCGTGGGATATCTGGAGCACCTGGCTCAGATGACGGGTGTATTTTACAATATGCCGCAGGTCGTCATTGGGAGTAAATCCGTCGCAGCCCGTACTCATTGCCATTGCCCCATAGCCGATATATTTGTCCTGAAAATGCACCGACCAGAAAAGAAAAGCATTGTACTTTTCCATGATCTCCTGACTTATGGTTAATTTTTCCGCATACACAGGCGGGAAATGGCGGTTGTCATAGCATTCGCAGAGGATAAGCCTTCTTTGGGTGTGTTCCTCGGGAGAAGCGTCCGACTTGCCTATAATGTCCTCATAACTGTCACTTATGTTCATAAAGTCTTCATTAAGACTAAGTCCAAAATAATAATATCCGAAAGAGGATGTAAACTGCATTACCGTTTCGCCAAGCTCCTCCATGGTCCTTGCCTCGGCAGCTGCCGCACTGAAGTCGTACATATGGGTGTCAAAGCCGTTGTCGTAATCCGCCATCTGGAAAAGAGGCGTGATCTGCCCTGTAGCCTCCCTGTAGTCGATCTTTTTGCAGCCGCAGGAATGGGAATAGACAACCTTATGGTCAATGACCTTTTTCCCTGTGATATTTCTGCTGCGTGAATATGCGGAAATATCCGCAATAACGTCCACTGCCGCTTCTCCTGCAAGCTCGGTGTCCTGCTTTGCTGTGGTAAGGCGGGGGATATGATAGCGTTCCGCAAATATCCCGTCAAAGCCTGTAACGATAACGTCCCCCGGAACTCTCTTGCCGATATCCTTCAGCTTGGCGCAGATCGCAATAGCCATGGAATCATTGCAACAGATAAAGGCGTCGGGCAGCGCAAGCCCTGTTTTCATAAACTCGTCAAAGGCTCTTGCCGTAGGGTCTGCCCAAAAATCGCCGTATAAAATGCGCTCATCCGAAAGGCTCAGCCCGTATTCGCCCAAAACCCTGCGGCAGCACTCTATCCGCTCATCGGAAAAGGGATTATCCTTAAAACCCGCCACCACGTTAATGACCTTGCAGCCGTGCTCGGTTATCACATGGCGCACTATCTCCTCGAAGGCGCTGCGGTAATCGTAGGTGATGTTATAGCACCCCGGGGTCTCCCTCTCCACGCTGACAATGGGAACATTCTTTTCCTTTGCCTTTTCTATAATGCCGTCCCTGACCGAGTCGCTTTTTATGGATTCGCTCAGAATTATCAGCCCGTCCAAGATATCATAAGGTATAAGATCGAAAACCCTGATCTCGCCCTTGTCGTAATTATCCATCATATACAGGTCGCTGAAGGTGTTGAACACAAGGATCTTATACCCCCGCTCCACCGCTCTTTTTACCACTGCATGAAAGAAATCCGACTGGGTGTACTCCTGTATTTTCGCAATGCACAAGCCTATATATTTTGCCTTACTTCCCATTGCCAAACCGCCCCTTATAATTAATAATTAATAATAAATTAACAATGATTTGGCATGAACTTGATTTGCCTTGACAACAGACTGTGCCCAAATGTATTATTAAAAAATTATTAATCGCTGTTTGATTTTTGGTTTTAATCAAATATAAATATAAAAGAAAATGAGGATAAAGTACACAGCCAAGGTTGCCTGAAGCTCTATCCTCATAATTATTGCGCCTAACTTTGGAATTGCCCGTAGGGGCACTGCTTACAAAAAAGCAGAAGAGCATTTTGGCGAAGCAGGATAATTATTAATATATTAATTAATATTACCTGTACCGTCTTATCATCTTCAGAACCACCAGCACAATGCCGCCTATTACCGCAATAATAAGTACGATAAAGAGAATAGTGGTAAGTACGGAAGCGACCGTATTGGGAGCCTCCGCCAAAGATGTATCCACATCGCCGACATTGGCGATCGCACTGCCGTAGTTATCGGCAATGGTAATATCGTCAAGGAAAAGCACATCCCCGGTAAACGCCTGTGTTATGGGAATTGAAATGCCCAACTTGTTATTGGCGCTGTCGGCGGGCACGGAAACGGTCGCCGTTATCCAGCTGCCTGCACTGTCGGTTGAAAAGTTCTGAGAGATCCAGGAAACGCCGTCGGAAAAGAGAACCATATTGGGCGCAGCCTTTGCGGCAGCGGAGGTTACCTTTACCTTAACGGTCATGGTGTGTCCCGCAAAATTTTCCAGTCCCAGGTCGGACGCCAGAAAATAAATGCCGCCGTACTGGTTGCTTATGTCCTGGGCAAAATCCTCCGAAAGCCGCAGACATCTTCCGGACACAGCCGCCTTGTCCTCCAGATTATACTGGAGATTTGTATCCGAGGCACTGCCGAAAGGGTGGATATAACTCATGCATACATCTGTGTCAAAGGTAAATGTGGCTGCGTCCTTGGGGGCAGCCGCCGTCCTTGCTTCCTTTTCATCTGCTGCCAGCGCCCCCGCTGTCATGGAAAGTACCGCCGCTGCGGCAAGAAATAACGATAAGATCTTTTTCTTCATTATGTGTACCATCCTTTTTCAAGCTTTACAGCAAATCCGCCCTACAGCAAAACATTCACGGGCGGGAAATATACGGCAATTGCACCAACGCAAAGCACAAAAGCGCACTGCCGTTTATAAACATACTCACATTATTTATTTTATTACAAATCTTCCCTTTTGTCAAGCATTTTTAGAATGACAAATATGACAAAATTATCCGTCTTATTTTGACAAATTCCAATTATATTGGGATTTTTCGGCATTTTGCCGATCGGGAAAGGTTTTGTTTACAAAAATTTTACAAATAATGCTGCCCCGATCTGTGTGTTTATCCTCCGCCCCGGCGGCGGTAAATGCTGCACGGGCGGAGAAATACTTTACTGTTTTTTCGGTATACCGGTTATCGGGATACCACGATACAAAGATACCGCCTTTTACTTGCTTGCCTCCAGCAGTACCTCGCTCACAAGGTTTGCAGGCAGCTGCTCGTATCTTACGAACTCAAAGCCGAAACTGCCTCTGCCTCTGGTTATCTGCCGAAGCTGCATGGTAAAGGACTGCATTTCACGCTCGGGAACCTCCGCTGTGATTATTGTCATGCCCTTTTCCTCCGCAGGATTCATGCCCAGCACTCTGCCGCGGCGCTTATTTAAATCGCCGATAACGTCTCCCGTGTTATCGTTGGGGATATTCACGGTAAGAGTGCCGATAGGCTCAAGGATAGCAGGGTCTGCCTTGGTCATACCGTCCTTGAATGCAAGGGAAGCGGCTGTCTTGAACGCCATTTCCGAGCTGTCCACATCATGGTATGAACCGCCTGTGAGAATGGCTTTAACACCCGTTACGGGGCAGCCCGCCAGCACGCCCTTCTTCATGCAGTCCTGAAGTCCCTTTTCAACAGCAGGGAAGAAATTCCTGGGAACAGCGCCGCCGAATACCTTTTCCTCGAAAACAAGTGTATCGGAAACGCAGGGCTCGAAGTCAATGAGCACATGACCGTACTGCCCGTGGCCGCCCGACTGCTTCTTGTGCTTGCCCTCTGCGCTGACCTTTTTGCGGATAGTTTCCCTATAGGCGATCTTTCGGGGAACAAGCTCTATTGCTGTGCCGAACTTGCTCTGAAGCCTTGCTGCGGCTACCTCCAGGTGCTGCTCGCCGAGGCCTCCGAGGATAAATTCGCTGGTTTCCGCGTCCTGGGTAAAGCTTAAAGTGGGATCCTCCTCACAGAGCCTTGCCATGCCCGCTGTCAGCTTGCTTTCGTCTCCCTGATTGGCTTTTGCCGCCATTTTATAGCAGGGCTGGGGGAAGCTTATTTTCTCAAAGCTCAGGATATCCTTTTCGCAAAGGGTGTCGTTGGTCTGGGCGTTTATCTTAACGGCAACGCAGATATCGCCTGCATTGGCGGAGGGAATCTCCGTCTGCTTCTTGCCCACAAGGGTGTAAAGCTTGCCGATCTTTTCCGCTGCCCCTGTGGTCGCATTTTTATATTCGCTGTTTGATTTAAGCGTTCCGCTCATGACCTTGATAAAGGACATTTTGCCCACAAAGGGGTCTGCCACGGTTTTGAACACGAAAGCATTAACGGGGGCTGCCGTATCGCAGGGCACTTCCTCGATATCATCGCCCTTATAGGCAATGGGAGGAGTGCAGTCCGCAGGGGAGGGCATAAGCAGGCAGACCTCTTTAAGCAGCATATCAATGCCGCCCATGGTAATATCCGAGCAGCAGATAACGGGAGTTATAAGTCCCTTGTTCATGCCGTCGTGAAGTCCCTTTACCAGCTCGTCACGGGTAAATTCCTCGCCCTCGAAGAGCTTTTCCATAAGGGCGTCGTCGGTCTCGGCAACAGCCTCGGTAAATGCCTCCACCAAGCCGTCCATACGGTACTCCATTTTTTCGGAAATTTCCGAATCGGGCATCGGTACTTCCGTTACGCCGCCTTTAGCGTCGTATGTATAGCACTTCATCTCGATAAGGTTCACATAGGAAACTACCTTTCTGTCCTTTATCACAGGCACGATAACAGGGCATACCGTAGGCCCGAACACAGTCTTGAGATCGGTAAGAACATTATAGAAATTTGCGTCGGGATCGTCCACCTTGGTGACAACGAAGATTTTCGCCTTGGACAAACGGGTCGCAGCCTTGTAAGCCTTTTCCGTGCCTACCTTAACGCCCGATTTTCCCGAAACGGTAATAAGCACCGTATCCGAAGCGTAAACAGCCTCCTGCATATCCGCCTCAAAGTCGAAAAGCCCGGGGGCGTCCAGAAGATTGAGCTTCAGACCGTTATATTCAACAGCCGCAAGAGATGTGCCCAAGGAGGCTTTGCGCTTTATTTCCTCGGGGTCGTAGTCGCAGACCTGACTCTAAA
>CAMWIR010000045.1 GCA_947174365.1 uncultured Ruminococcus sp.
ATCTCATCGCCGTCAATATCAATAATATATCCCTTTTGAACCGTGATAGTAACGGGGCTTGAAACAAGTCCGAAATATCCTATGAGCTTGCCGAAATGAACAAGCTGCCCCACCGTCATATCAACAACGATCTTTCCGTCTGCGGTATCGGAAATAACCTCTGCCGAAGTTTCCGACGGCGGAAGAAATGCCATTCCGACCTTATCGGTGATCTCATGCGAGCAAGTGGTGAACGGGCGAATCATAAATGATATATCCGTCCCGCTTTCGCTTGTAACATTGACCGTCTTATCGGGAACAAAGCGATTCATTTCTTCGATCTTGCCGTATACCAGTTCTTTATCTGTAGAAAGTCCCTGCAGCAATGATTCTTTGGAAATGTCAAGCCTTATAAAGATATATTTTGCCGCTACCCAATCGGGCTTTCCGAATGCGGTAAAATACTCGTTCACTCCCGAGCTTATATATGTATCAATTGATAATAATACCATGACCAGATCGCTGCTTTTAAGTGTCCTCAGCAAATTAAAAAATTCATTTTCCTTACTAAAATATTCTATTTGAACATCATAGATTTTTTCATCTTTAATTGTATCGGCAATATTCCTTTGGCTGTCATCGGTGATGATTAAAATTTTAGATGTTTCGCCGATACCACTCCACTTTTGTATCAAACTGCTTATACTCACTGTGCTTCACCTCGCTAAAATAAGTATATTTATATACAGCGAATCCCGACCTGCAGAATACAACAGAAGTCTGTTCATGATAAGTTTTTTCTCTCTGATATTTGGGGATTCATTCGGTTAAAGTTTTTTATATGATTTTATAATTCTCTATAAAAGAGATGAACAGGAATTTATCTGAACTTTTCCAAGCGATAGAGCAATTCATCATCTACTTCTGCAACTCCATTTTTATAATCGTATCCCATTTTTTTGTAGAACTCGACTGCCGTAATTGAAGCAGGAATTTCAATTCGTTTTGCTCTCAAAAAGTATTCATCCTGTTCAAGAGTTTGAATGATTTGTTTTCCAACTCCTTTGCCTTGATAGTCAGGTAATACAAAAATTGTTAACAGTATACTTTCAGCAGTACTTCCCCAATATCCTGCAATAGCACCGCATCCAATAATTCGTGAATCTTCACAAGCAACATACATATGTCCTTCCTTTGCTCTCTCAATCAATACCTCTGCCGAATGGGAAGAAATGTTGGCTTCGATGTATTCTTCAGAATAATCATTGCTATTGCTTATTTTCAGAGTTGTGGCAATAACTTGTGCGGTTTCTTCTGCATATTCCGGTTGAAATCTTCGTATTTCCATTTTAATTCACCTTTTATAAATTCCGATTTACCGCCCTACAGAACACAGCAGAGGCATATCACCACTCAATATTCTCCACGGGCGTGGGCTTGGGATTAAGGGAAATTTTCGCTACCTTGCTGTTCTTGATCTTGATAACTCTGTCTGCCATAGGAGTTATAGCCTGATTGTGGGTAATAACAATGACCGTCATTCCCCTTTCACGGCAGGTGTCCTGCAAAAGCTTTAAAATGGTCTTGCCCGTGTTGTAGTCCAGCGCACCCGTAGGCTCGTCACACAAAAGCAGCTTGGGCGACTTAGCCAAAGCCCTTGCAATGGAAACTCTCTGCTGCTCCCCTCCCGAAAGCTGAGCGGGGAAATTGTCCATACGCTCCCCCAGTCCCACCTTTTCAAGAACCTCTCTTGCGTCCAGACTGTCCTTGCATATCTGAGCCGCAAGCTCTACATTCTCCAGCGCCGTAAGATTCTGCACCAGATTGTAAAACTGAAAAACAAATCCGATATCAGTGCGGCGGTAGGCAGTCAGCTGCTTGGGGGAATATTTGGCAATGTCGCTGCCGTCAACGGTTATCTCCCCCTCGTCGCAAAAGTCCATACCCCCCAGAAGGTTCAGCACCGTGGTTTTCCCTGCACCGCTCGCTCCCGTAATGACCACGAACTCCCCCTTTTCAATATCAAAGGAAACACCGTCCGAGGCGGTGATCGTCACCTCACCCATTTTATAGCGCTTATATACATTTTTCAGCGAAACAAAGCTCATAATCTTAACCTATCCTTTTCACATGAAATTTCCGTAAAACACCTGTTTATGTAATTATACCATATTTCACAAACAAATTATATTGACAAATATGACAAAAAAAGTTTATCACAACCCCCTGTAAAGGTAATTATGCCCTGTGAACATTGCACAAATCGCATTGCCATTGTCTGTACAAAACGCAGAATTTTTAAAGATTTTCTCCAAACTGTAACATTTTGCCCCTTTGAAGTGTTATTTAAGTAACACGAAACCCAATAAGGAGCGAACAAATATGCCGAAAAAAACATCATTGATAAAATTCTCCTCCCTCATTCTTGCAATATCCCTTCTGACCTCCTGCAAAAGCCCTGCCGAACAGGCAGCCGAAGAACCTTTTACGGGACTTCCCGAAGATCAGATCGTACAGGGCTTTTCCCCGCAGGTGAATCAAAAAACCTTTGACTATCGTTTTTTCTGCTATGACGATTCGGGGAATATCTATTTTTCAAACCCCAAGGATAATTTTCACCTTTATTCTTATAACGGAAGCGATTGCAAGCAGCTGACCGATTTTCCTGCATTCGGGCTGAATCATTATGACGGCAGCGTATATTTTCTTACCGATGATCATAATATCAACATTGATGATCAGGTCGAGACCTACGGGACCCCCTATAAATACGACCTGTGGACAGACGAGCTGCAAAAAATAGGCGATGAAATAATCCACAGCATGACCGTCATAGACGGCGAAATTTACGGGCTTAATATGGAAAACGACTGCTTCGTCTATAAATACGGCGAGGGCGAAAAGCTCTTTAACAGCTTTGATATAAAGAAAACGGGAGATTATTTCCTGACCTTTGAATCGGACGGCGATACCATTCGCTCCTACCTCAACAGCCCCGACGACCGCAGACTGTTTATTACCGACGATATCCCCATAAACGGATCTTTTGCATTCGGCAAATACTACTACAAGGGTCAGGAAAGCCATGAACTGCGCTCGGTAGACCTGTCAAATGGCGAGATCTATGTTTACGGCAAAGGTATGTCCGACTACACCCTTTTAAATGGCGAACTTTACATATTAGGGACAGACGGGTTTCTTTATCTTTATAAGGACGGCAGTTTGACCAAGCTTGACGACGCTCACCAATACGATACCATTTATTCGGACAATAAAAACCTCTATGCCATAGGAAAAGAGTACAGCTTAGCTTCTTCAAAAATGGAGTATTTCTTTGTAAAGCTTGATGAAAATTTCGCTCCCGAGGTTCTCGGATAACCTGTTGACCTGTGCAAGAAAATTATAACAAAAAGGACTGTTCACATATGAAAAGAAAACTGTCAATTTTTTTATCCGCAGTATTTGCTGCCATAACATTTGCGGGCTGCAATAACAAGCCACAGGCCGAGGAAACACCTGCTTCCGTTTCCGCAAACTCTCCCCTTTCCTTTGTTTACGAAAATGCCATTCAAACAAACTGGGCAAGCAGTCTCTTTTCCCCCGATGAAAACGGTCTGCTGTACGTTACCGACCCTGCCGACACCGAGGGAACGAACGTTATAATAAAAACCTACAACATTGACGGCAGTCCCCAAAAGGAATATACCGTAAGCTTTGAGAATGTGGAAAATCCCCCTGTCGACTATATCAATATCACCTTTATGGAAATATGGAACGGGAAAATATACCTGTATCTTGCGGAGCGGATATATGCCTATGATATTGCAGCGGGCAGCCTTACGGAGATTGTAAATGCGGAAAATATCCTGACGGGCGCTCAGAAAATGACCGTCAGCGCCGAGGGAATATACCTGCTGGGCGCTCCCATAGAGGGCTCTGAGCGAATAAACAAAAGCTTCACCCTGGAAAACGACACAAACATTTTTTTGAGTTATGACACAAAGGCGCTGTACCGTATTTCCTTTGAGGGGGAGGCAAAGCGGATAGATGAAGAATACACCATAGCCTTTGACACCGACGAAAAGGGCGAAGCGGTGATTTTCGCCTTTGATACAAAAAAAGGCTATTATTTTGCACGGCCGGAATCGGACGGCGAAAGGCTGTATGCCGATTTCGGGGGACTTCTTGGGTCTGTCAGCGATATGGACATTTCCCCTGCGGGGGCGGTGCTGTCGGGCATCAGAAACGGCAAGCTGTGCGTTGCCGATATTTCGGCTGCCGATATTTCGGGGGAAAAGGACAAACCTATAGGCACGTCGGATTTTCTCGAAAATGTTTACTCCTATCTCCCCAATGATGTAAAGTGCGCAGGAGATTATATTTTCTACCGCACAGGCGATACCGTATACGACAGCGTGCAAAAAATATACAGGCTGGATTCAAAAGAAGCCCTATCCAAAGGAAGCCTTGTAATTCAGACCTCAATGTATTTGCAGATACCCTTTTCCGAGGGGTATGAAATTAATCTGCGGCAGATAACGGAGGAAATGTTCGCTCTGCAAACCATTTCGGGCAGCAGCAGCTTTGATGTTTCCTGCTTTGTCACAAATGCGCCCTATGCAAAAAATATGCAGAGCAGCAGCGCATTCTGTCCCCTGAACGAAATTCCTGCGGTGACCGAATATCTGGATAACTGCCACCCCTATATCAAAGCCGCCTGCACCAATAAAAACGGGAATATATGGGCGCTGCCCATATGTCTTGACGTTCCCGTGATAGTTTACAATAAAGACAACTGTGAAAAGGCGGGGCTTAGCTTTTCGAGCGACCTTGACGAATTTGTAAATACCGTTCATACCGCAAGCCAAATGGGCTGCCGCTATGACTGCATTCGCTACAGCTTTAAGGACAGAATGCTTTTGCAGTATCTTTCGGATCACGAAAGCTTTGACACCGAGGAATTCAGACACCTTGCCGTGACCCTTAAAGAAAAATGCAGCGACGATGTTTTCCTCTACGATTCCATGATCTATTCCGACCTTATGGACTATAATGTGAGTAAAAAGCTGGGACTTATGGAATACACCGATCACAGAAGCTATGACGAGATTTTCTTCACCCTTATGACCGACAGCAGTATGCAGACGGATTATCTTGCCGATGACGATAACCTTTCCGCCGCACCGCTGCCACGCTTGGGGAAGGGAAAAAACGCCGCCGTATGCACTTTTATGTGCGTAAATTCGGGGGGCGAAAACCGTGAAACGGCTCTTATGTACATTTCCGCACTGGCGAAAAAGCTTTCGGAAAATCCGGGAAACATTATGCTCACAAATGGGGGCGCAAACAGCGAATATATCCGCACCCTGCGGGACATTTACGCCGACAGCGACATCTGCTTTGCCGTACCCTATTCGGTTTACTGGGACGATCTGGATGAATATTTAAAGGGCAGCATGACCCTTGATGAATTCATTCAAAGTGCAGACAGCAAAATGAAGCTGTACCAAGGAGAAAGAGAATAATTAACAATTATTGCAATGCAACAGAAAAGAGGCAGGGGGATAAACTCCTCTTGCCTCTTGCTTCTTAAATTCTTGCTTCTAATCCCCAAACCCGCCCTCGCAGCGTCTCATCGGGTGGTAGTATAAATATAGATTACGCCGAGAAATACACTATTACTCGGACAATGCGTTTGTAACAATGCTGAGCGTTAATGGAAAATGTTTTTACCGCTTGCGCTCCGACCGCATTCTGAGGTGTAAGATCACAGTTCTTACCGGCTGCCGCTGACGCCCGCTGCGATACCAAAAAAGTCACTCTATTAAATCGTTTGTCCAGTTAAGCTCCTGTATCGTCAAATTAAGGCTGCGTATCTCCTCGGAAATACTGTCGGAAGTTCTTCGCAAAGCAGCCACATCCACCGTGCTTATAAGCTTTATCTCCGAACGGCTGTACCTCTGAACCGTGGAGGACGCATTGTCGAGAAACCTCCGAATTACCGAGGATTGCAGGGTAAGAGCGTCCTTTCTCGCCAGCAGCTGCGTAAGAGTGCTGCCCTCATGGGTTATCATGCTGTTGGTGCAGTTGATCTTGGCTATCAGATCTTCCAGCTGTCCCGTAAGGATCTCAAGCTCATGCAAAAGCTCCATGGGATCCTCCGCAGGCTTGTCTCCTTCGCTCACCTTTGCATTATTGTCAAGCCTTACGCCAAGCTGCGAAATACGCTTTGCAATGTCCGCGCGCCTGTTAAGCGCCTCTGCCAGTTTCATACACATCCTCCTTTTCTCAGCGGTGAGCTTTTTGAGCCTGTATTTTTTCCGCTGCGTCTGATTTTTTATTACCTTCTGACGGGAAAATTCCTCCCGCTCCTTTTCCTCCAGGCTGTTTTCGATGAATTTCACAATGCCCTCGTATTTCGGGATAACTATATTTTTAAGGGCATTTGCCCTTGTCTGGGTCTTTTTTATGGCATTCGCCAGACGGAAAACGCTGTTGTCCACCTCCGCCAGCATGGCAGTCATCTGCTTTACTCTGTTAAAGGAAATGTAAGCAACATCAACATTGCTGTCGGTGTTTTCAAAGCCGTAAAGTATCTCATTGGAGGAGGTCGAAAGGCTCACTCTCGGCAGCTCGCAGCCCATAACGCTGCGGTATTCCACATTAACGCTGTTCTCCACAGGCATTCCCTCCGCAACACGGCTGATAAGTCCCATAGTGATGTTCGCCCGCTGCAAAGCGGCATATGCCTCCTTGTAGGTGTCTGCAATAGAGCCGCGCAGCGCCTTTGCAGCCTCCACCATCATCATAAGCTCCCTTATAAGCACATTGCGCTTTCTGTCCAGCAGCTCATAGCCGACCTTGGCAAGATTAAGGGATTTTTTTACATTCAGAAGATTTCCCTTTGTGGGAAACACCTGCTCGGACACAGCATATCACCTCGAATTTTACTGAATTTAGGAAACGCTGATTAAATTGCTTTTAAGAATTTCTTGATTTTAAAAATAGCTATGGGCAGCGGTATTTCACCCGCCGTAGGCGGGAGAAATACCTTTAATCGGCAGTTCCTTTATCCCGCTAAGGAAACACCGATAGAATCGCTTTTAAAATATTCCGACTTTACAAATGCATATGGGCGGCGATATTCCCCACAGAAAAATATTTACTCAAATTTCGCCGCACTCTGAGGATCGTACTTTTCACTGAGCACCCTCTCGTCCACACGGTCAAGAGCGGAACGGGGCAATGTGGAAAGCAAAGCCCATCCCAGATCGAGAGTTTCCTCAATGGAGCGGTTTTCGTCCGTCCCCTGATTTACAAAATGCTTCTCAAAAAGCCGCCCGAACCGCAGATATGCCTTGTCAAGAGGCGAAAGCTCGTCCTCGCCTATTACCGAAGCCAGCGAACGTGCGTCCTGCACCTTTGCATAAGCCGCAAAAAGCTGATTTGCGCAGTCGGAATGATCTGCCCTTGTGTATCCCTCGCCTATACCGTCCTTCATAAGTCTCGAAAGACTGGGAAGCACCGATACAGGAGGATAAACTCCGTTCTGCTCCAGTTCCCTGCCCAGAACTATCTGCCCTTCGGTAATGTATCCCGTAAGATCGGGGATAGGGTGGGTAATGTCGTCGTTGGGCATGGTAAGAATGGGTATCTGCGTAATTGAACCCTCCGACCCCTCGATAACTCCCGCCCTTTCATAAAGGGAGGCAAGGTCGGAGTAAAGATATCCGGGATAGCCCTTTCTTGCAGGGATCTCGCCCTTTGAAGAGGAGAATTCACGCAGTGCCTCTGCATAGCTGGTCATATCCGTAAGTATTACCAAAATGTGCATATTTTTCTCAAAGGCAAGATACTCCGCCGCCGTCAGCGCACATTTGGGAGCAAGTATTCTCTCAATAATGGGATCGTTTGCAAGATTCAGGAACATTACCACCCGCTGCAAAACGCCGCTTTCCTCAAAGCTGCGGCGGAAATAGTCCGCAACGTCATTCTTAACGCCCATTGCCGCAAACACCACAGCAAAATTCTGATCGCTCTCCTCGGCAATTCTCGCCTGACGGACTATCTGCACCGCAAGCTTGTTGTGGGAAAGTCCCGACCCCGAGAAAATAGGCAGCTTCTGGCCTCTGATAAGGGTCGTAAGAGCATCTATTGAGGATATCCCCGTGTTGATATAGTTTCTCGGATAGCTTCTTGCAACGGGATTTAAGGGACGTCCGTTAATATCGGCATATTTTTCCGCATAAATATCCCCAAGTCCGTCAATGGGCTTGCCCGCTCCGCTGAACACTCTCCCCAGAAGCTCCTCAGAAAGCGCCATTTCCATGGGCTTGCCCGTAAAAGCCGTGCGGGTGTTCTTGAGGGAAAGCCCCTTTGTGCCCTCAAATACCTGAAGCACCGCCCTTGTGCCGTCAATCTGCACCACACGCCCCAGGCGCTGGCTGCCGTCGTCAAGCCTTATCCTTGCCACCTCGTCATAGGAAATGCCGGTAACATTCTCAAGGGCAATAAGAGGACCGTTTATTTCCCCCAGTCCCAAATACTGTACAGCCATTATCTGCCCTCCTTAGCGTGCGCTTTTTCCGCTTTTTTTATGGTCTGCTCGATCTCCACATCCAGGTCGATAAACATTTTCGGCTTGTCGTTGGGAATATCGTATTTCATTTTTATGACCTTTTCAAAAATGCCCGTGGCGATGATATTGTTAAAGGGCAAGCCCTTCTCCACCGCCTCACGGCTGCGGTCGTAAAGATTAAGGATCGTTTTCATCATACGGAACTGCTTGTCCATGGGAACATAAGTATCGTCCTTGTGGTAAGCATTCTGCTGCAAAAATCCCACTCGGATTACCCTTGCCGTTTCAATGACCAGCTTCTGATCGTCGGGAAGAACATCCGCTCCGATCAGCTTTACTATCTCCATGAGCTTGTTTTCCTCGCTGAGCATTGAGGTTATCCGCTGACGGCAGGGCAAGAAGTCCCTGTCGACGTTTTTATAAAAATACTCCGCCAGATCGTCGGAATACTCCGAGTAGCTGTCGTTCCAGTTAATGGCAGGATAATGACGGGCATAAGCAAGGGACTTGTCCAGCGCCCAGAAGCAGCGGACGAATCTCTTGGTATTCTGGGTAACAGGCTCGGAAAAATCCGAACCCTGAGGCGATACCGCACCGATTATAGTAACGCTGCCCTCTGCCTCGCAAAGAGACTGCACATATCCCGCTCTTTCGTAAAACTCCGCCAGCCTTGAGGGCAGATACGCGGGGAAGCCCTCCTCCGCAGGCATTTCCTCCAGTCTGCCGCTTATCTCACGCAAAGCCTCAGCCCAGCGGGAGGTGGAATCCGCCATTATAGCAATATGGTAGCCCATGTCACGGTAATATTCCGCAATGGTAATGCCTGTGTAAATGGACGCCTCTCTTGCCGCCACAGGCATATTGGAGGTATTGGCAATAAGTACCGTGCGGTCGGTCAGAGGGCGGTTGGTCTTAGGGTCGATAAGCCCCGAGAATTCCTCTAAGACCTGGGTCATCTCGTTGCCGCGCTCGCCGCAGCCGATGTAAACTATAATATCCGCATCGCACCATTTTGCAAGCTGGTGCTGGGTCATGGTCTTGCCTGTGCCGAAGCCTCCGGGCACTGCCGCCGTGCCGCCCTTGGCAATAGGGAGAATGGTATCAATGACTCTCTGCCCCGTTATCAGCGGACGGTCTATGGAAAGCTTTTTGTTATAGGGTCTCGGCTGCTTGATCGGCCACTTGTGGCAAAGGGTCAGCTCATGCTCTGCGCCCTCGCTGTCCTTTATGCGGCAAACCACATCATTGACCCTGTACTCGCCGTCCTCTGCGGCAAAAACCACCTCTCCCGACATATTCGGGGGAACCATGCAGCGGTGTTCTATCACAGGGGTCTCGGGACATACAGCATATATACTGCCCGCCCGAAGAACATCCCCTTTTTTCACTTTCAAAGTTACCTGCCATTTTTTCTCTCCGTCAAGGCAGTCAACATTTGCGCCCTCCGAAACATATGCCCCGGAAAGCTCCTCTATCTTTTTCAAAGGCCGTTCAATGCCGTCAAATATATTTGAGATTATCCCCGGACCCAGCACAGCCGAAACAGGCGCACCCGTGCCCACAACAGGCTCTCCAGGGGCAAGTCCCGTTGTCACCTCGTAGACCTGAATGGTGGTTTCCTCCGAGTTTACGCCGATAACCTCCCCGATAAGGCGGCGAGTGCCTACGTAAACCATCTCCATCATAAAAAAGTCTGAGGTGTCCTTTACCTTTACAACAGGTCCGTTAATTGAAAATACGGTGTTCAAATCCGTTCCTCCTCCATGAGCTTTCGGGAAGCATTTTTAAGGAAAGTCATCTGTACAAAAACAGGCACAGCACTCATCTATACCTACAGATCGGACGGAAATTTCCTATTTTTCCCCGCTGCCCCGATCCTTTGCCAAATCTGCCAAAAGAATATTTTTTGAAGAAAACAAGCTCTGCTGTTCTTTTAAAACACAGTCGAAAGTCTTGTCGGCAACAGTTCCCTTTGAGGGGCGCAGAATGAAAAATCCTCCGTATCTGACCGAATCATCCGCTGTCACCGTTATCCCGCCGCAAGCCTTTTTAAGCCGCTCCGCAAGACCCATATCACGGGGAGAAAGACAAATGGAAGCTCCCTCCAGATCCGTTTCCTCTTTGAGCCTCTTCTCCAAAAGTTTCGGGTATTCCTCGGTTTTCACAAATTCCTCCAGCTTTTTTATCACGCTGTCAAAAAGCTTTGCCGTAAGCTCCTCACGAATCCCCAAAGTCTGCTTTTTCATTTCCAGCTCCGCCTTTGAGGTCTCACGGATATATTTGCTGCGGATCATTTTAAGGTTTTCCTCCACACTTCTCTGCCCTGTGGTCTCTGCCGAAGCGGCAGCCGCAAGGATTATCCTGTCCCGCTCCTCACGAGCCTCGGCAAGTATATCCTGAACCTGCTTGTCGGTCACGGAATTTACAGCGTCAATAAACCGTCCAAGCTTTTCCTTATCATTTTCCAAAACAATGGTCACTCCGTTTCACAAGAGTTATTCGCCGCTTGCAGCAGCTGTTTTGATGAATATTCATAAAATATGCATCTGTAAATTGGCTGCGGCACCATGCCGCCCGCACACCTAAAGCTTTATACCGATAGCCTCTTCCACATAACGTGAAATGGAGGCGGTAACGTCCTGAGCCGCATGGCGGTCGGGAATTTCCGAAATAATGGGAGAGGGGCGTGTGAGCTTCAGTTCATTCACCTCATCCTCGATCATTCCGATCAGCTTTCCGGTCATAAGGATAACAGCCACTTCCCTGTTGTCCATGGCAGCAAGGAGAGCTTTTCTCGTTTCCTCCGCCTCGTGGCAGACTTCACCCTCAATGCCCGCCAAGCGCATTCCCGTAACAGTGTCGATATTATCGCTTATCAAATAGAATTTCATAGCAGAGGCCCTATTTACGCCAGTGTAGGCAGCTTCTGGATTATAAGGAACGCAATAAGGAAGCCGTAAAGCGCAACGCCCTCGCCAAGAGCTACGAAGATCATAGCCTTACCGAAGCAGGAGGGTTCTTCCGCCACAGCTCCGATAGCTGCAGGAGCAGCATTTGCAACCGCAATACCGCAGCCGATAGACCCGAGACCTACAGCCAGCGCCGCCGCAATAAAGCCCATGCCTGCCGAAGATATCATGCCTGTTGCTTCCTCCACGACCTCAGCCGAAACCATGCCGCCCACAGGCAGTATAACAGCCAGAAGCATTACGCCAAAGAAAGTGCAGAGATTAAGTATTATGGCATGCTGACATTTTTTACCGTCAGTGAAGCTTTTTATCCTTGCTATCACAGGCAGGGAAAGGAGCACTACAATTGCCAAGGGAAGTAAGAAAATGTACATTTTTAATTCCTCCGTTTTACATAAAAATTTTACAAATTTCCGCAGCTCCAAAGCCGCAGAATAATAAACATTTAATTATATCTGACGTTATCCGAAAGACCCGTCAAATATTAAACTACAGGCCGACGCATTTTTTCATTACCGGGAAGAAGAACACATACCGCCTCCATTTAACATAGCGCTTGCCTGCGGCGGCACACCGCCTATTCTATCTTTTCATCGTAGTTGACGGTTACCGGACTAAATGCCTTGCCGCCGCCGGTGTAGTAGCGGGAGAACATCTCGTAAAATTCCAGCCTCAACACCTGAATTCCCACCAGGAAACCCTCCAGACACATTACAAAGAGATTTCCGAGGATCATTACCAGAGGAGAAGCCCCTCCTGACATCTCAGCCAAGGACAGCACCACCGACATCATGCCCGCATGGGAAAGCACGAAACCGCCCACACGCACAAAGGAAATGGTGTTTGTGGCATATCCCAGCAGGTACTCGAAGCACTCAAAGAAATTAGCCGCAATGAAGTCTCCCACGCTTTCGTGAATGTGAAAGCCCTTGCCTGCACAAAGATCGCCCAAAGGCTCCCGCAGGAACATTATTACAAGAGGCAGGATAATAAGACAGATAACATACAAAGGTCCGCCCACATTCAGTCCCAGCATTCCTCCCAGCAGCAGTATAAGCAGTCCGCAGTAGAATACCAGTCCCGCAAGGCCGTTGTTGGAAAAAAGCGCCCTTGCATAGTCCTTTTCCTTCAGCCCCATTGCAATGTTGATAAGCACGGAAATTATGATTATCCCAATGCCTATTCCAATGGCAGCGTAAAGCACAGTGTTGATGCTGTGGATCGCCTTAAAGGGCAAAAAGCTTATACCGAGGGATTCGTAAACGGGATCAAGCAGTTCCTCATAGCCGAATACGCTGCCGTAGAGCGTGCCGAATATCATGGAGAATACTCCCAAACGCTCCATTATCCGCCCCAGGGTCATCTTCTTCCATTTCCAAAGAACAATTCCCAAGAGCAGCACCAGCAGCCCCTGCCCCAGATCGCCGAACATTATACCGAACAGCAGCGAATATGTCACCGCCACAAAGCCCGTGGGGTTAATGTCATTGTAAGCGGGCAAACCGTACATATCCACAAACATGGAGAAAGGCTCGGAGAATTTGTTGTTCCGCAGCTTTACCGGGACTTCCACATCCCCGCCCTCGCCGCATGGCTTTATGACCACCGAAACGGACCTTAAGCCCTCGAAATATTTCTTGAACTGCTCTGCCTCACGCTCGGGCACAAAGCCCACAATGTAGAACTTGTCCCGTATCATCAGCACGTTTTCCCGCAGTTCAAAGGTGTCGTACAAAGCCTTTAGCTTGGTGAAATATTTGCATATCTTTTCACGGCTGTTTTCAATATATTCCGAAAGCGCCTTGCGGCATTTCTCGGCTTTTTCGTCGTCCTTTTTCATATTTTCCGTAATGGAGGCGGCAGCCTCCGCCACGTCGCCGTGAACGAAATCTGGCAAACGGATACGCTCAAAATAAAGGGATTCAAGTATCCCGTCTATCTCCTCAATCTCCGAAACAGGGGCAAAGCAAAAGCCGTAGCAGTAGTCCTTGTCCTTGCCGTAAACCAGATAGTAGAAAGTCTTTTCCTCATAATAGGGCAGCTTTTCATAGCTGTCAATGGGCAGCCTGCCGAAGCGGACTTTTATGTGCTTGCAGGCAAATATCTGTTCCAGATCAATTTCCAGCGAACCCACACCCTCGCCGCCGCTAAGGTGTTTTACCTGCTCCAGAGCCCGTGAATGAGCAGCTTTCTGCTCCTCCGCCTTTTTGACCTCCGCTTTCAGCTTCTGGACACGGTTTCGCATGGAGCGGATCTCGGAGGTCATTTTATCGGCCTCGCTGTCCTTTATCCCCGAAGCGTCCGCCTTTTCAAGCTTAATACCGCTGAGGGCGGATATTTCCGAAAGCATCTTCAAAGGAGCGCTGTAGGGATTTTCTCTTTTGACCGTATTCTTCTGGGAGGATGCGTGCACCGCACCCGCATTTTCCATGTGAAAACAGCCGCAGGAGCTGATAATACCCAGCACCGCCTCCAGGTCGCTTTCCAGACCTGCAATGTCCGCAAACATCATTTTCTCGATTGAAGACATTATCTGTCCTCCTTACATATTGTGAAATCGTTGGTTATGATATCGGAAGCAGGAGATTGGAGGCAGGAAGCAGGAATTTACTGCTCTGTAAATCTCAAGCCTTGCCTCCGCCCGCCTATTCCGTTTCAATGATTAGCTGACTTATTTCCTTAACGGGAACAGCGTAGCGTATCCCCTCAAGTATTCGTATAATGTTTTTTACCTCGGGTTCCGCCAAATTTACAAATGTATAAAAGCACTCAGGAGCGGAGACCGACCGCCTGAACGCCCGCTTTATCTGCTTGTGACGCATAAGGGAAAGCGCAGTTTCCGGGTGGGTCATATCAAAGCCCATATCCGCTGCAACTCTGCCGTAATAGGTTTTGGCGAACCGCTCCAGAAATTCCTTTTCGTCCCTTGCGCTGTACAGCTCGTCCAGCTTTGATTCGGGGATACGCAGATACAGCGGGATCATCCGCTCCTTGGTTTCCTCCTTATCCGCATGGAAAAAGGCTGTCATGCGATAGGCGTTGATTATGTTTATCATGTCGATCTGAGTGCCGATAATGTTTTTCAGTTCCTTCGCCGTCACCTTGTCGAACTTCTCCGCCGACTCCATGAGCCGCTTGCTGTAGTATGTCCGCAAACGCAGCTCGCAGGCGGCGTAATTTATGTGCCCCTCGGTGCCGTCTGTCTTTTCCGGCCGCAGATCCGCTAAAATCTCGTGATAATCCGTGTGTTCTATGAGCCTGAGCAGCTCCTCGAAGCTGCGCACCTTGGCAAGCTCCATCAGATCAAATGATGTGAACCTGTTCATATAAATCGGCAGAGTGGTGATATGATCGGTAGTGCCCGCATTGAGGTGCGTTATGCAGATAAGCAGCTCGTCAATTTCGGTTTTTACCGTCTTGAAGTTGTAAAACTCCGCATCACCGATCTTTTCAAAGCCGATTATATTAAAATATCTCTCGTAAACGCTCCTGCGCAGGATATTTTCAAGGCTTCCTCTGTGAATGGTTTCCGTATCAATGCCCTGAAGCACCTTGCTGTAATGGGTGCTGTGCTTTAAATACCCCGCAGCGTCCGCCACGGAAGAGCAGCTTATAAGGGCGGAATAATCCCTGCTTTTGAGCATTTTACCGTACAGAGCATGAAGCCTTGCCACTGTGGCGTTAAGGTTTTTGCCCGAAATATTGTGCCTTTTTGAAATCATTATCTGTAATCACCACACTTTTTAATTAATAAGTGTACCGTAAAATCCTTTGTAACGTTTTTCCCGCTGCACCGTCAGGTCTTATCGGTATAAGCGTAACCGAAATCTATGGGAGGCGCAGTCACGCTGACATACACAAATTCCTCCTCGCCGTCATTGTAAAGCCCGTGAACATCATTGTCCGCAAACCTTACCACGTCCCCTGCCCGGAAATCCTTTTCGCTGTTATTTTCAAGCAGCAGCTTGCCGCTGCCCTTCACAGCGTACCATATCTGTTCCGAGGCATTATGAGTGTGCCTGGGCTGGCTTGCCCCCTTTTCAAGATGAACTTCCGTTACAGTCACACGCCTGCTCTCCGAATTTTCGGGATTTAAAAGCTGTCTGGAAACCACTCCCGGGTTGGACAGGCTTTTTATGCTGTCTTTCGCAATAAATTCCATACGGATATACCTCCACGCAAATGCACAAACAAACGCTTTGCGGTAACATCTGTGCGACAGCCGCCACACATTACCCTTTTATTATCGCCTCGAAAATCTCGTCCCGCCAGCGCTCCGAATTCTTTTCAAAGCTTTGCTGCATGGCCTTGACCTTTCTGTCGTTTTCCTCTTTAATGGCGGCAAGCTTTTCCTCGGACTTTTTCTTTTCCTCGTTTTCCAGCCGCTCCAGATCACGCTTGGACTTCTCCAAAGCCTCTTTTATAATGCTTTCTTCCTTTTCCTTGGCGCTGCCGAGTATCCGCATACGCTCCTTTTCGGCGTCCTCCAGCTTTTTGGAAGCGCCTCTGTCAATATCAATAATGGATTTTATAATGTTGTCCATATTCTCACGCTCCTATCAGTTTCTAAGGCTGTGCAAGGGCGCAGGGATCTGCCCTCCACGGTTGATGAACGCCGCAGGGGAGAATTTGTTCACATTCATCACAGGCCCTCTGCCGAACAGACCGCCCCAGTCCAGCACATCCCCCTCCTTGCAGCCCACAGCGGGAATGACCCTTACCGCTGTAGTCTTGGAGTTGACCATACCAATGGCAGCCTCGTCCGCTATGATACCCGAAATGACCTCTGCAGGGGTATCCCCGGGAATAACTATCATATCAAGCCCCACCGAGCAGACCGCCGTCATAGCCTCCAGCTTTTCTATAAGAAGGCTGCCGCATTCCGCCGCCGCTATCATGCCCGCATCCTCCGACACGGGAATAAACGCTCCCGAAAGTCCGCCTATCCTTGAGCACGCCATAACGCCGCCCTTTTTAACAGCGTCATTGAGCATGGCAAGACAAGCGGTAGTTCCTGCACAGCCGCATTTCTCCAGACCCATTTCCTCTAAAATGTACGCAACGCTGTCCCCCACCGCAGGAGTAGGCGCAAGAGAAAGGTCAACAATGCCGAAAGGAACGCCCAGAGCCTCCGAGGCTCTCACGCCCACCAGCTGACCCACACGGGTTATTTTATAGGCGGTCTTTTTAATAATATCCG
This sequence comes from uncultured Ruminococcus sp., assembly GCA_947174365.1. Classification (GTDB taxonomy): domain Bacteria; phylum Bacillota; class Clostridia; order Oscillospirales; family Ruminococcaceae; genus Huintestinicola. The sequence goes on from CAMWIR010000045.1 coordinate 16,727, forward strand.
CCAGTTCGTTTATGTTTGCGTCGGGATATTTTCTCAGTGCGCTCCGCACAACTCCCGGACCGGAAACTCCCACATTTATAATGCAGTCAGGCTCGCCCACCCCGTGAAACGCTCCCGCCATAAAGGGATTGTCGTCCACAGCGTTGCAAAACACCACAAGCTTTGCCGCCCCGAAGCAGCGGTTATCCACAGTCAGCTCAGCAGCCTCCCGTACAATGCCGCCCATAAGCTTCACAGCGTCCATATTAATGCCCGTCTTGGTAGAGCCGATATTTACCGAGGAGCAGACACGCTCTGTCTCCGCCAGCGCCCTCGGTATCGACCTTATCAGTCGCTCGTCCCCCGCCGAAAAGCCCTTTTGCACCAGTGCGGAATACCCACCTATAAGATTCACCCCGCAACTTGCCGCTGCCTTGTCCATGGTGTGGGCGAACTTCACGGGGTCTGCATCGCAGGCAGCGGATATCATGGCAATGGGAGTTACCGAAAGCCGCTTGTTGATTATGGGAATACCGTATTCCTTTTCAATGCTCTCGCCTGTTTTCACAAGATTTTCGGCGCATCTGGTGATCTTGTCGTAAACCTTGGTGCAGGCCTTGTCAATATCGCTGTCAATGCAGTCAAGAAGGGATATCCCCATTGTAATGGTCCGTATATCAAGACATTCGTCCTGTATCATACGGATTGTTTCCAGTATATCGTAAACGTTAATCATATATCAAATTCCCTTCATATGCTGTGCATTGTGTTGAAGATATCCTCGTGGAGGGTGGTTATTTTCAAACCCAGGCTGTCACCCAGAGCGGTAAGAGTATCCTGAAGCTTGGGAAAATCGGAGCTAAGCCCCGTAATATCCACCAGCATTATCATAGCAAACATATCCTGGAGCACGCTTTGGGTAACCTCGATCACGTTTGCGTTATTCTCTGCGCAGATAGTGCTTACCTTTGCAAGAATCCCCACAGCGTCCTTGCCTATAACAGTTATCACAGCTTTCATAAAGATCGTATCCTCCAAGCAATATTTTATCGGCCTGTTTTACAAGGCTGTCACATTCGGAAATAAACGGGTCGGCGCAAAAACAACTGCCTACCTTTTACACATTAAACAGCAACACGCTGCATATTTTTATGATACCATACATTTGTTAAATTTTGTATCTGTATTTATGAATTTTAATAATATCAGATTTATATATAATGTTAATAATACAGGTACTATTTATAAAGCAAATTCACAGCACCCCAAAATCCCCTTTTAAAAGCGTCCATATCATAAATATTTTTTTCAAAGGGCACGTGCACAAACACGATCTTTGCAGCAAGTCCCCGCTCTTTAATATATGACATTCCGTGCCAATAGATACTGTTGCAGTAGGAAGTACCCGCATTCCGTGAAATTTTAGCTGCTATCCCCTGCTCTTCAAACAGCCCTTTCAGCCGCCCGCAGTCAAAGTCCGTTTCATAAACAACGCCGTTCATACGGGCGGCGGTCTCAATGTACACCTTGTTTTTAATGACAGGCTTCTGCCCAATGGCAATTACAAGATCATAAGAGCGGGATTGCATTTCGGAAAATAACAGCTCCGAATCCCTGATCTTATCACTTGGCAGTAACAATGTGTCAAAGCTGCTACCTTCGGTCAGAACTTCCGCCGACGTGCCCTCAAATGCGGCAATCAGAATATTCATAAGGCTTCATGTCTCCCCGGTCAATAATATATAATATCCCGATTATCAAATCAGGGGAAATTTTCCTGCCTCCGAAAACTTATCCCCCAAGTACAAATGCACTGACATACGCAACCGCCGCCGACCCCAGAGCAACCACAATAAGGGGCAGCTTAAAATAAGCCATAATCACCGCAGCAGCAGTCCCCGCAGCAGCCGATGCAGTGCTGCCTGTAGAGGCAAAAACCCCGGGAAAGGTCATTGCCGAAAGCACTCCGTAGGGCAGGAAATCGAGAGTCCGCCTGACAAAAGGCGATCTTATACGCCCCTTTGAAAGCGCAAAGGGTAGCATACGGATAAGGTAAGTCACCGCCGCCATTACAAAAATATGTCCCGCAATGTTCATTCCTTGTCCTCCTCCTTTTCCCCGGGAAATACTGCCGCGCAAACCATGGAAGCCGCCACAGCCGCAATTATTATGGCAAATCCCCCCGAAATAAAGGGAGCACAGAAACTCAGCAGCAGACTGAGCGCCGCAGCCAGCGTTACCACCGCCAGCATTTCCTTGGAGGACTTTGCGGTAGGAACAAAGATCGCAATAAACATTCCGTAGAGCATTATCCCCATGGCGTTGGTAAGGGAAGCGGGCAGCACCGACC
>CAMWIR010000046.1 GCA_947174365.1 uncultured Ruminococcus sp.
CCCCAGCGGGGGTCGGGGGGCGCCCCCCCCCTCTACCAGCCGCCAGGCGAAATGCACTTCAAGAGAACCCCAAATGCGCCGCCCGACGACAAGAAAAAGGGTCAGGCGGGCTAACGTCATACATTACAAAGTCACAGTAACTCGGCAACCCAAGTCGGGCGGCGGTGCAGTATAGAAACGTGCGGCGAATGCCATGCGTTTCATACTGCCGCCCGTAGGGCGCACACGCCGAGGCTTTTGCCGAGCCGTCACCCCTGTTTGTTCGTATGATAAGGCATTACAGGAAATTACTTGTTTGGCGTATTGCTTTACTTTGTTTTAATCTGTTAATAATCACAGCTCGGCTCTGCCTCGGCGTATGCGCCCTTACGGGCGGCAGCATGAAATGTGTGACGTTCGTCACACATTTCTATGCTGCTGCGCCGCCCGATTTTTACCCTTTTGTTGGTTGTGAGATACCGTGTTTTGCGTGACTTCGACTTTCAATTTTACAAATCGGGCGGCGCATTTTTGGGTGCTCTTGAAGTGCTTTTCTTTGCAATGCCCTGTTAGTGCCACAAGGGGGCTCCGCCCCCCGTCCCCCGCAAGGGCTCTGCCCTTGACCCGCCAAAGGGGGTTCCCCCCTTTGGAAACCCAAGTGGAGCGTATGCGCTTGTTTGCTTTGGTTATCCCAGCCCGTCCGCTTTCGACTTATCCACCACAATTTGCAATGCGTCATGTATAACGCAGAGACTTATCTCACTGCTGTTGCCGCCGTATTCTCCGTCCAACGTCCACGGCACGTTCCCGTCCGCCCGGAACGCAAAATCCGAACCCTTGAAATAATCAAAACAGGGATCGTCAAAATCCCTTTTGATAAGGGCATTCAGCGCACGCTGAAGCTCTATAATGCTGCCCGGACTTTTTATGAATATTCCCTCAAAAATACCGTCATTCATGAGTATATCCCTGCCCGCAAGCCCCTTTATACCGCCCACCGAAAGGGAATTCGCCACCATGCCGTACATATAGTCCCCCTCTGCCTTTTTTCCGCCGCATTCAATGGTAAGGTGATACTTAGGCGGCTCGCTGGCGTGCTGCACAGCCTCGTTTATCCCCCCGATAATATACGCCATAGCCCCTATGGAATTTTTCAGCTGCTGATCCGTGGCATAACTTACCTTGGTAAACGCCCCGAATGCCGCCACATAGGTAAAATACCTTTCATTATACGCCCCCACGTCCACAAACTCGGGACTGCCGTCAATAATCAGCCTTGCAGCGTCCGGCATATTCCGGGGAATCCCGAGACTTGAGGCAAAATCGTTCATAGTCCCTGCGGGAATTATCCCCACAGGCACATGGTGTCCCCCGTCCATAATGCCCTTGATAGTTTCATTCGTAGTACCGTCTCCCCCCGAGCAGACCACCAGATCATAATCCCCCGCCAAATTCTTCACCGTCTCATATGCGTCCTCCCTGAACTGCGTGGGATGAGCCGAGGTAAGGTATCCCCCTTTAGTAAAAATGTCGATTATTTCGGGCAGGTAGGTATTTACCTGCCCCTTTCCCGAATGGGGATTGTAAACAAAAAGCAGTTTTTTCATTGTGAACCTCCGAGTTAAAATAGTTAAAATAAATAATTTCAATGAAACGGCTATGAACAGCCGAGTCCGAACATCATTCCTTTTTATACAGCAAGTTCAGATCGCCCTCTACATGACCCAAGCCTACACCCCTGCATTCTTTGAGCTTCCCGGCGTACTTCCCGCATTCAAGATATTTCATAACCATATCTATAGCCTCTTTCTCTATATCCTCCCATTCTTTGTGCGTTATCCAGCCGAAAGGCTCGTCACGGGTGTCAAAGGTCGTTATCTCAAAGCAAGCCCAGTCACCGTCGTCGTCCGGGTCAAAACGGTCTGTCCCTACAAAATCCATTGACCAGTACCCGTCCCCCACATCCTCATATATATTGAACGAAACAGCCTCGAGTCCCTCGGGAAAAGGCTGTGCCAAAGCCTTATCAAGCCATTTTTCAAAAGCTTCATACATCTCTGTCCAATCATCAAATTTATAATATCTCATAAAAAATTCCTCCGCAAATTCATCGTGACCATACTCCGCCAAAACATTTCCCGGACTGTTAAGCACCGCTGTCAAAACCCTTTGTTATAAAAATTATTATACCGCATTTTCCACCGAATGTCAATAATTTTACAAAGCATTTCCAGAAAATTTCACATAAGACAGACAGGCTTAAATTTGTATCTCTTACAAAAACATTGCCCTCTGCCTAATTTTTTTAGTATAAATCTACAAAAAACAAGCAGCGAATTTGTATGATTTAAACTTAAAATATCATTGACAAATTTGACAATTTTATGTTATAATGATAATAAGTGAAATTTTATACAAATGCAGATACATTAATGTACAGTACGTTAATTGCACATAAACAATATACAAATAAAGTCAACGCAAAAGGCAAAGCAGTACATCTCCTGCCTCTTGCTTATTGCCTCTTGGCAGCAAACACACATCAACTCACACACTAACATTCCACAAGATATATACACAGTTTTTTGATATATAAATTCTAAATGGGAGGAGTTAATTTAATGGAGCAAACTTACGATTTCGGCAGTTATGCCTCATTCCGTGAAACGGTCAACGATCTGGCGGAATCATTGGGGCAGCTTAAAGAATACGCAAGCTCACTCAATTTGGATAACACAGCCAAATCCATAGGCGACGTTGTGGAAAAGGCTGTGGAGGATCACTTTGAGGTTGCCATTGTGGGCGAGTTCAAAAGAGGAAAAAGTACGCTGATAAACGCACTTTTGGGGCAGGAGGTATTGCCTGCGGACGTGCTGCCCGCCACTGCCACCCTTAACAGGGTTACATACAGCGAAGAGCCTTATGTTGTGGTCGAGTATAAGGACGGAAATTCGGAAAAGGTGGATATCAACAAGCTTTCGGACTATGTAACCAAGCTCTCCTACGAATCGGAAAAAAAGGCGGAAACGGTCAAGGAAGCCACCGTTTACTACGATACCGCTTTCTGCAAAAATCATGTGGATATCATAGACACTCCGGGACTTAACGATGATGAGCAGATGACCAACGTTACCATGTCGATACTGCCCGAGATAGACGCTGCGGTGTTCGTTATAAGCGCCAATTCGCCTTTCTCCCAGTTTGAAAAGGAATTTCTGGAAAACAAGATGCTCACCAGCGATCTGGGGCGTATCATCTTTGCGGTAAACTGCTTCGGCACATTCTCCAAGGAGGATGAGGACAGGATAGTCGAGACCGTGGAGAGGCGTATCTGCTCCTACGTTATGGACAAAGCCAAAAAGGTAATGGGCGAAGGGTCAAAGGAATTTGCCGTTTACAAAAGAAAAATAGGCAAGCCCAAGGTCATCGGGGTATACGCCAAGAAAGCCCTTATGGCAAAGGAATCGGGTGATTCCGAAATGCTGGCGGAGAGCAATTTCCCCAGATTCGAGAATGTGCTGGAGACCATGCTGACAAAGGAAAGAGGCTCTATCACCCTGCAAATTCTCGCCAATAAAATAATCAGCTCCGGCTCGGAAATAATCAACTCCATAGTTCTCCACGAAAACGCCCTTGTTATGGAAACGGACGAATTTATGGAGAAGTATCAGCTTGCCATTGAGGAGATCGAGGAGATACGCACCAAAAAGCGTGAGGAGTTCGTTCGGATAAACAATGCCGCAAACAAGGTGTTTGAGCAGCTCCAGCCTATCCTTGACGAGTACTGGGTAAAGATCGAGGAGACCGCAGACCAGGTAATCGACGAATATCAGATGAGTGCGGAGGATCTCAAGCGGGAAAAGCTGAAGATCGTTTACGAGCGAATGACCCAGAAAATAAAGGAAAATATCGAAAACAAGGCACAGCTTATCTGTGAGCAGATACAGAAGGATATCAATGTGGGACTCCAGGAAGAGGCTGTGAGATTACAGTCGTTTGAGGACGAATTCTTCGAGTCGCTGGCACGCATTCAGGAGCTTTTCTCGGTGCCTGCCCAGAACACCCGCAACGGCGGCGTGGCGGACAGCATTATAGGCTCTGTGATCGGCACGGGCGGTATCGGAGGTCTGTTCATCGGCTTCAGGGAGGCAGGCGTCAAGGGTGCGCTCCTTGGCGGGCTTACGGGACTTACCACCTGGCTTGCCACATCTTTTCTTCTTGTTACAACGGTTGCGGGCGGCGTGCTGCTGTCCCCTGCCACGCTGTGCATAATGGCACTGGCGGGCTTTGCGGGAACGTTTACGGGCAAATTTGCCGTTGATAAATTCTTGGTGCAGGAGCGCATTGACAAGTACAAGGCAAGCATGAAAGCAAACGTTAAAAAGCAGTTCCATGAAATGAAGATAAATTCCGACTTTACCGAATCGGTTCGTCAGCAGGTGTATGGTTCCTTCTCGGGGCTTAAAACTCAAATCGAGGAGGAAACGGAGATCATTCTTAAGGACACCCAGAAAACTCTTGACGACCTCAACGAGAAAAAGCAGCAGAAGAAAACCATGTCGGACAATGAAAAAATACGCCTCCAGTCCATTGCGGAAAATGTGGGCGAAATGCTGGCAGGCACTTATAATCTGCACAAGGCTCTGACCGATATCCTTTCCGATGAAGATGAGGAAGAACAGTCGGCGTGAGCAGCCATTACAGTAATCAATACAGTAAATTTTAAATGATCGATAACCGGCAGTGCAGGTTTTGAATATGCTTGTAAAAACAGCATAGCAGGGCGCTTCTTGCTTCCTGCCTCTTGCCTCTTGCCTCTTATAAAGGTGGTTATATTGTGACAAATTCTTTTAATCCGCTGATGGATATAAATACATCATTTTCCGATTACCTGGTCGCGAGGACACGTTCCTTTCAGGATCATGTGGTCGGGGGCGTGCTTGATTACGCCTTTGATGCCGACTTTGCCATGAGGCAGAAAATAGGCGGCTTTTCGGGGTGGTCGAGATTATACAAGACCATTACCGGAAATGACATTCCCAATAAATTCAAGAGATTTTTCCAGTCCAGCGACAGTGCTTCGTCAATGAAATACGCCAAGGCATACGAGGCGGCAAAAAAATGCAGCGAACGGCTTCAGATAAGCATTCCCGTAGTGCTGGTCAGAAAGACGGGGGAGATTCCCGAAATAAGCTCCCTTTCCGGAGACGGCATTGAGCCTTGCATAATCATGACGGCGGACGTTGCCGAGGAATTTACCCATGACGAGCTGTGCTTTTTGATAGGCTGCGAATGCGGCAGACTGCAAAACCGCCACTGTGCCTTTAACTACGCCTTTACTTACCCCGGTATCAGCCGCGGGGATATTAACCAGGGCAGCACAGAAAGTACAAAAAATAATATCAGAGAGCTTAATTACAGCCTTAACAAATGGCTCATAGCAGGAGACATAACTGCGGACAGGGCGGGAATAATCTGCCTGGACAGCCCCGACAAATTTGCGGAAGTTTTTGTAAGCGTTCGCAAAAAGGGAATTCCCGATTCCATGGGCAACCCGAACCCGGGCATTGACCTGGAGGAGATCACCACCCATTATGAAGCGCTGCACGTTACCCCTGTGCGCGACCTTAAAATAAGCCCCCAGTGTTCCTCGGACGAGCGGCGGCTTGTGGCGGGAATGGAATTTATAGGCTGTGAGATACTGTACATATGGCGGCCCGACCTGGAAAGGCCTCAGAGCCATGTGGGCAACAAGCAATCACTGGAGATCCGCTGCGATATCATCGCAGACACGGACGGAAGCTATGGATCGTAAAGGAGGATCGGATGTAATGAGTATAAATTACGATAACGCCTCCGAGGACATAGCATTTGTCCGAGGAGAGCTTACAAGGCTTATAACCGACCCCGAGCTTTCCGCTATCCTGGGAGACGAGGTAGTGGAAAGAATGTCCAAATGGGACGGGATAATCGGCAAGAAAATGAACGAGCCCTTTTACCTTATGGTAATAGGCGACTTTAAGCGGGGCAAGAGCACCATAATCAACGCTATTTTAGGGCGTTCCATTGCCCCTGTAAATGTAGCCCCCGAGACCTTTACGGTAAACTGCATTTCCTACGGGGAAACTCCCTCTGTGGAAGCGGTGCTCAAAAACGGCAAGCGTGTGACTCTCACACAGGACGATCTGAGCAGGGAACGGCTTTACGGCCTGCTGGACTTTTTCCCGGGGGAACTGGACTATATTGACGTGAGGAGCGACGCGCCCATACTCAAGGAGATCCAGATCGTGGACACTCCGGGTCTTTCCGACCTTGACGACCTTGACAATCAGGTAAAGGAGTTTCTTATAAAGGCGGATGCTGTTATCTACGTGGCTTCGGCGCTCTCGCCATTTTCCGAAAGCGAGCAGTATTTCATTGCGGGAAATATCGTACCCCAGAATTTCAGCAAGGTGTTTGTGCTGGTGAATATGATCGACGCCATGAACACCATGGAGGACATTGAAAGGGTAGTTGACCGTATAAAGGAAAAATGCTCCCAGATAATTCCCGGGGCAGAAGTTTACGGAATCAGCGGAATTGACGAATACCGCCGCAAGATAGGACTTAACCGCCCCGATATAAAGGGCTTTCAGGATTATTACGAAAACCAGTTCTTAAAATTCGAGCTGGCGTTGTCCCGTGAGATAATCGTGCAGAAGGATACTATCCGCACTCACAGGGTATTCTCCATGCTGCGGCTTATGCTGACAGACACCCTTACAAGGCTTAATATAATAAGCGACATGATGAAAATGGACAGGCAGAAGCTTGACAAGCTTTCCGAGGACTTTGAGCGGGAATGCACCACACTGGCTGCGGCGCTGGAGAGCAAAAAGCCCAAGATTATCCTCTCCATTACCGAAATGCAGCAGGAGGCGGAGCACTGGATGTACGAGTTCTTCACCAAGCTCCGTGAGGATATTCTTGCCTGCCGCACCACCGCCAATGACGAAGATGTGGAGAGGCACTTCTACTCCTACCTTATGGACAAAGTCGGCGAGGCGTACAGAAAATGTCTGGAGATCCACCAGCAGCGGCTCAACGACATCATCAACGACATGGGTGCCGAGCTTTCAAGAAAGCTGGGGATAGACAGCCTTGCGGGAGTCCGTATCTCATGCAGCGAGTCTGTGAATGTGAACACCTTTGTGGCAGATAAGATAAAGGAAGCCGCCAGTCAGGGTGCTGACCGTGTAATGGGATTCCCCTCAGCTACCATGCCTTTCTTCGGGAATATCCTGAAGAAAAAGCAGCAGTCGGAGATAATCGACTCGGCTTTGGAAAATTACGACGATATCCGCAACAGCGCTATCAAGGATCTCAAGGACTGCTACAACAATTTCGTGGAATTTGCTCAGGCGCAGCTGGACGATATTTACAAAAACCAGGTGGAGGCGGGCAGGGAGACCGTTGCCCAAGCCATGGAAATGGCAAAATCGAGCAACGACACCGAGCAGACCTGCCGCAATCTGGAGCGGGCTTCGGAGATCGTTATCGGTGCTGTAAATGTGTTAAAACAGTATTGATCTTTCTCTTGCGCAATCTGCAATCAATCAAAGTAAAAATAAGGACGGGCAGGCAATATATACCTGCCTTATCCATTTATGGAAAAAAGTCATAACAAAAGCGCAAGGAGCGCAGACCTCCCCAAAGAAACAAAACTTTTTATGGAGATGATAAATTTGACCTTTGACGAAATTCTTGAAAAAATCGACGGGCTTGTTTGGGGCGTGCCCCTGATAGTGCTTATACTTTCGGCGGGGCTTATGCTGACAATGCGCACGGGCTTTATTCAGGTGAGGCATCTGCCGAGGGCGCTGCGGCTGCTTTTCAAGGAGGAAAAAAGCGATATCGAGGGGGAGATAAAGGGAGAGGTCAGCGGCTTTGCCTCCCTTTGCACAGCCCTTTCCGCCACCATTGGCACGGGAAATATCGTGGGCGTTGCTACGGCCGTAGGCATTCTGGCGGGAGGCCCCGGGGCGCTTTTCTGGATGTGGATAGCAGCGTTTTTCGGCATGGCAACAAAATATTCTGAGGGGTTCCTTGCGGTAAAATACCGCACCGTTGACATTGACGGACACGTACTGGGAGGACCTTTCTATTACATTGAAAACGGCATGGGCAAAAAGTGGAAGTGGCTGGCAAAGGTATTTGCGTTTTTCGGAGCGTGCGTGGGACTTATGGGCATAGGCACATTCTCCCAGGTAAACGGCATTGCCTCGGCGGTGACAGGCTTTTTCGACCCGAACGGTGAAAACACGATAGAACTTTTCGGAAACAGCTATTCGGTAATAACGGTCATCTCCGCCTTTGTTCTGGCGATCTGCGCAGGGCTTGTCATAATCGGCGGCATTAAGAGGATAAGCGGTGTTGCGGAAATAATTGTGCCCTTTATGGCGATACTTTATATTGCGGCGGTGCTGGTGCTGCTTATTGCAAACATCACAAGGATACCTGCTGCTGTGGGAGATATAATCGGGGGAGCATTCGGATTAAAGCCTCTGGCGGGCGGTGCGCTTGCCTCGGTCATGATATCAATGAAAAGCGGCGTTTCCCGAGGGATATTCTCCAATGAATCGGGGCTTGGCTCTGCTCCCATTGCGGCAGCGGCGGCAAAAACAAAAGAGCCTGTAAGGCAGGGGCTTATTTCCATGACGGGCACGTTTATCGACACTATCGTTATCTGCACCATGACTGGGCTTTCCATAGTGATGATGGGTTCATGGGCGGACGCAGAACTGGAGGGAGTTCAGGTGACCACCGACGCATTCTCAAAGGGACTTTACTTCCTGCCCTCGGGTGCGGCGGCGTTTATTCTGATGATATGCCTTGTATTCTTTGCATTCACCACCATTCTGGGCTGGGATTATTACGGCGAACGCTGCCTCGAATACCTCAGCGGCAAGAATAAAACGGCTGTAACGGTTTACCGTATACTTTATATTGCGGCTGTTTTCATAGGTCCTTACATGACAGTGTCGGCGGTATGGACTATTGCTGATATTTTTAACGGACTTATGGCGCTGCCGAATATTGTAGCCCTTTTTGCGCTAAGCAGCGTTGTGGCGAGGGACACAAAGGATTATTTCAAGAGGCTTAAAAACGGCGAGATCACCGAGTGACTTTTTTACTGTACTTTAAACGCTGACGGAGATGTTTCCACTGTTATATAATGCGGGAAACATCTCTGTCTATAAGCAGACGTTTAAAAAAGTGAATTGCAAATACTTCTCTCAACTGCACAACCCTCGGCTGATTTACGGAACTCAACCGCAGGTTTGTGTTAATTTCATTGCAAGTGATGTATGATTTAATAAAGTGAGGTCACATACAGAAAGGAGAACTTGCAATGATACACCGGGAAAATCAAAAAGCGCCGGAAGGAGCGGATAATATGGATCAGGTCGTGATTGGGAAATTTATAGCACGCCGTCGAAAGGCAAAAGAACTTACACAGGCACAGCTTGCGGAAATGCTGAACATTTCCGACAGGGCTGTTTCCAAATGGGAAAGGGGCTTAAATTTGCCCGATCCCTCCCTTATGCTTCCCCTTTGCGAAATACTGGGGATCACGGCGGACGAGCTTTTAAACGGCTGCGAAAGTGAAGCTGCCTCTGCACCCGAAAAATCGGACGAAGAGTCTGCTGCAACCGAAACAAAAGCTAAAAATAATATGCCGATACACACTGTCATTTCCGTAATTTTCTCCGCGGCCATTGCCATAGGAATGCTCGTCTGCATTATCTGCAATATCGCTGTATCCGGTGGCTTGACATGGTCTCTCATACCCATAGCCTCCATGATTTATGCGTGGGCAATAGTCTTTCCGGGGCTTATTATGAGAAAAGGAAAACTTACGGCAAGCCTTGTGAGCACAAGCGTTTTCACTGTCCCCTATCTGTATATTATGTCGGTTTTAACGGGAGTGCATATGGTATTTGTTATCGGGACTTCCGCTGCTGCGGTGTCTTTGATATTCCTTTGGATAATTGCGGCGGTGTTCATCAAAATGGGAAAAAGCCGCAAAAGGGCGGCTTTCGGGATATCTTTTTTACTGGCTGTGCCCTTTGAATTTGCTATGAATCTGCTGCTTTCCAAATTGATAGGCGAACCTATCTTTGATGTGTGGGATATGCTGACAATGTTCATATTTCTAATAATTGCTTTTGTCTGCTTTGTTTCGGGAAAAGCCGAAAGCAGCAGTACATAAAAGGAGGCGGGAAAAATGTGCCCCGAATGCTATTCCGATAACAACAGAATAACTCCCTTGCTGCGCCCTGAACAGTGCCTTAAAGATCACACCCAATATATTTGCGGGACTTGCGGAAGATGTATTTGCATAGAGCATGACCCGAAACGGAATTTACAGCGGTGGAATTTTCCCTTTAAAGACTTGGAAACCGCAAAGCTGTATTTGCGCACCGCCGACTATACCGTGAAAAAGTCCTGCGGTATCTATGAGATAAAAGGCAAGGGTGGAAGGATCTCCTACAAAATTTTCCCGGGAAATGAAGAGATGAAAATTTTTCTGGAAAAGAACAAGGACAAGTCATGCGAAAAAATGTCCCCCGTATTTACAGTACCCGAATACAAAGAATTTCCCGAAACAGCGGTTCGGAGGCTGACGGAGGAAGAGGCGAAAAAATATCTGAACGAACGTTGTTAACTGCATTAACGGCAAGGAATTTGACAAAAGGAAAAATATGTGGTATACTTAAAAAAGTGAAAATTCAAGGAAATTCCGAAAGGATTGGTTAAAATGAACACAAACAGCTACGAATCCCCTTTCTGCACACGGTATGCAAGCAAGGAAATGCAGTATATTTTTTCGGCCGATAAGAAATTTACCACATGGCGCAGGCTTTGGGTGGCGCTTGCAAGGGCAGAAATGAAGCTGGGGCTGCCTGTTACCGAGGAGCAGGTCACAGAGCTGGAGGCGAATATTGAGAATATAGACTATGAGTGCGCCGCAGAGCGGGAAAAGCAGGTCCGCCATGATGTAATGGCGCACGTATACACCTACGGCAAATGCTGCCCCAAGGCGGCGGGGATAATCCACCTGGGGGCTACCTCCTGCTACGTGGGGGACAATACCGACGTTATCATTATGCGGGAGGGGCTTACCCTTATCCGCAAGAAAATGGTCACGGTCATTGCCCAGCTGTCGGATTTTGCCATGAAGTGGAAGGACGAGCCTGCCCTTGCCTATACCCATTTGCAGCCCGCCCAGCTTACCACTGTGGGCAAGAGGGCGTCCCTATGGATAAACGAGCTGCTTATGGATATGGAGGAGCTGGAATTCAGGATAAAGAGCCTGAAACTTCTCGGCTCAAAGGGCACGACGGGCACGCAGGCTTCATTTAAGGAGCTTTTCCACGGGGACAGCAGCAAGGTAAAGGAACTGGAGCGGCTTATTGCGGAGGAAATGGGCTTTGAGGGAGTAGTGCCCGTTTCGGGACAGACCTATTCGAGAAAGGCCGATACAATGGTACTGAACACTCTTTCGAATATTGCCCAGTCGGCTATGAAATTTGCCAATGATCTGCGCATTCTCCAGAATTTCAAGGAAATGGAAGAGCCTTTTGAGAAAAATCAGATAGGTTCGTCCGCTATGCCCTACAAGAGAAACCCCATGCGCTGCGAGCGTATCACGGCTCTTGCACGTTATCTTATGATAGATTCGCTGAACCCTGCCTTTACAGCGGGCACACAGTGGTTCGAGCGCACTCTCGACGACAGCGCAAACAAGAGAATTTCCGTTGCCGAGGGCTTCCTTGCCTGTGACGCTATCCTTAATATTCTTATAAATGTGACATTGGGACTGGTGGTATATCCCAAGATAATCCGCCGCAGGGTAATGGCAGAGCTGCCCTTTATGGCAAGCGAAAATATCATGATGGACGCTGTAGAGAAGGGCGGCGACCGTCAGCAGCTTCATGAGCGGATAAGGGAGCATTCCATGGCAGCAGGAAAGCGTGTAAAAGAGGACGGGCTGGACAATGACCTTATTGAGCGCATTTTGGCGGACGATATGTTCGGCCTCAGGCGTGAGGATATAGAAAACATACTTGTTCCCGAAAACTACACGGGCAGAAGCGGCGAACAGGTTGAGGAATTTATCTCGGAATACGTTCGTCCCTTGCTGGAAAAATATCCCGACTGCGTGGGTGAACAGGCTGAGCTTAGTGTGTGAGCAAAAAGCATAGCGGCATTTAATATAATTTCCGACATAGTTTGCTGCATAAAATAACCCCTGCGGACATAACCGTAAAGCTGCATCCGCAGGGGTTACCGTTTATTCCGCAGCAATCGGACATTTGTTCAAAAACTGTATGTTCAAAAATCAAAAGCCCTTCAAAATTTAAAATTGACATTGCATTAAATATACGTTATACTTTTTTTAAAGGCGAAATCCAAAGGCAAACGCCGACAATGCATTGTTTAAAAAATTAAAAGGGCTGATTTATATGAAAAGAAAACTTCATGGAAAAAATTATACCATACGTGCTGCAAGCGCTGCTCTGTTGGCGGTAACTTTGAGCGGCTGCGGCGCAACAGAAAGTGATCCTGCCGAAACAACTTCTACTGCCGCTCCCGGTGAAACTGTCGCCATAAACACCGAAGTGCTGAATGATGAGCAGCAGGCGGCTGTTTCCGAGGCAGCGAACTCCATGCTTACAGATGAAGAGCTGGAGAACAAAACTGTGAAGTGGCTTGCCCACTATGACCTTAACCCCGACACAAGAAGCGGCTCGAAATCGGTATCCCTGGAAATGTTTGAGAGCAAGTACGGCGGAAAAATAGAGTATTTTCCCACCACCTGGGAGGGGCGCTGGACAGACCTTTCCACCTATGTTCTGGGAGGCGAGGGGATAGACTTTTTCCCCTTTGACACCACGTGTATACCAAGGGGCATTGCTTCGGGAATGTTTGAACCTGTGGACGAATATGTTGACCTTGACAGTCCTCTATGGCAGGAAACTGCCAAGTTTATGAAGCTTTTCAATTTCGGAGGGAAACATTATGAGCTTTGCACGGGAGTTTCTCCGGAAGCAGTGGTCATCTACAATAAGCAGACCATTGAGGAAATGGGATTTGACGACCCTTACGAAATGTACCTGGAGGGTAGCTGGAACTGGGACACAATGCGTAAAATGCTTACCGATTTTGTAGACCCGGAAAACGGAAGATACGGTCTTGACGGGTATCATTATCAAAAAGCCATAGGCACATCCGCAGGGGCGACCTGCGTTCAGCTGGAGGGCGGCAGGCTTTCTCTGAACCTTGATGACGAGCGGCTGGAAAAGGTTATGTTTATGGCAAATGATATGTACAATGAGGGACTTTTCCTTGACAGGGCGATGTTTGACTGGTCAGAACAGGCGCAGATGATGGGAGACGGAGGGGAACTGTTCTACTTCTGCGGGATATGGACTCTGGAATCCGACCCGTCCATCTGGTCAACCAAGATATCCCCCGAAAATGCAGCGGTTGTGCCTGTGCCATGCAGCAGCGAATTCGCCCCTGCTTATTCGGTAATACCCGACGGATTCATGCTTTGCAAGGGCAGCGCTAACCCCAAGGGTGCGGTAAGGTATGCGGAATGCTGCATAGCCGCCTCAATGGACGAAAGCACAGTTGCCATAACCAATGAAAAACGCCGCAATGATTACGGCTGGACGGATGAACTTATTTCCCAGAATGACGAATGCATAAGAATCGCAGAGGAATATCCTTTCTATGACCTTTCCTACGGAATTTCCCAGGACTTTACATCGGCTATTACCGATTCGGTACAATACAACACATTCAGCGGAAATTCCTTTGCCTCTGCAAAGGAAGAGGTCAAGGATGTGGCTCAGATACTTCTTGATGAATTCAACAGCCAACTGGATACGGCTGTATCGGGGCAGTGACATTTCCAGCTGTGTATACAATAATGATCTTCCCTAAAATATTTACCGAGGGAGGGGAAAGCAATGCCCATAAATCAAAATATATACCCCTATAACGAACAGGTCAAAAAGCTTCCCGTCTATCTTACAGGGATAGGCGGCAGCGAATATCAATACCACGTTATCCGTCCGGAGGGGTACAACTGGTCGCAGATACTTTACAGCGCCCACGGCAAAGGCTGTCTTAAATATAACGGCAGCACGGTAAGCCTGACAGATGGATATTATTTCTTGCTTCCCAAGGACTTTCCCCATGAATATTATCCTGTTTCGGAAAACTGGGACGTGCGGTGGGTGGCATTTGACGGAACAGGCGAAAGAGAACTGCTGGAGTCTCTTAAAATGACCCGCCCTGCGGTCGTTTGCCCCGACAATGGGGAAAATATGAGGTCGCTTTTCGGACGTATGCTGACAGCGCTCAGTGCGGATAAGGTGTACGGCAGCTACACTTGCGCAGGGCTTGTCTACAGTTATATTATAGAATTTCACAAGCTCCTTTCCGACCGTTCAAATCCGGGCGGCAGCAACCGAAGCAGCATTCTCACTCCTGCAATCAATTATATTGATGAGCATTTCCGAGAGGATTTTTCACTGTCGTTATTGGCGGAAATATCGGGAGTGTCGCCCCAGCACCTTTGCAGAATATTCAAGGAAACCATGAATATGCGCCCTGTGGAGTACCTTACATACCGCAGGATAAGGGAGGCGGAACAGCTGCTTTGCCGCACCGACCTGCCTGTTTCGGAGATATGCGAAACAGTGGGATTTTCCGGGGCGGGATATTTCAGTACAGTTTTCAGAAAATGTACAGGCATTGCACCCTCGGAGTTCAGAGAGAAAAACATGATAAACGATTGAAAAAGCCTGTGCATCGCAAAATGCACAGTTTAGTGTGTGAGGACAGTCAAGTCTGTACCGTCTATCATCGCAGCATAAAATATTTCGCCGCAAAAGCCGTATGTATTACAGCTTTTGCGGCGATCATGCTTCCATAGACAAATTTGAATTTACAGCTTATCTATGTCTGGTGCTGTGCGTGTTTCAATGATCTCCGGTTCGGGGTCGTTCAGGTTCACATATTTGTGCATACGTATTAATGAATATCCTTCATGCGAACCTTCAATAAATCCGTTTGTCTTGCAATAAGCGATGACTGCAAAAGACCCTTATAAGATTTTTCACGGATTGGGCACATCTCCCCCGCCGTACATAAAGGACATAGTCTTTGAAGCCTCAACAGAATCGGTGACAGGAGCAGGCTGCCAGTTGTTGTGGCTGCCTGTGTAAACGTAAAAGGGAGTTATGGTCTCCTCTGCGCCCTCATATTCACCGTCCTCGTTGAAATAAAAGGTCTCGGTGAATATCACCGTGCGATTTTCGGGAGTGCGGTTTGCGCCGTAGCAGAAATTGCCTATGGAATAGACAATATCCACGCCGTTGTACTCCTCCATAGGCCGCAGAACATGAGGGTGAGAGCCGACTATAAGATCAACGCCCATATCTACGTATTTGTGGCAAAGCTCCGTCATCCAGTCCTCGGGGACGTGCTCGTATTCCTCGCCGCCGTGGAAATAAAGTATCTGAATATCGCTGTTTTCCATGACCCCCTCAATAGCGGGAGTTATGATATTATCGGAATTTTCGTTAAAAAGTCTTGCGCAGACGACCGCCACGGTCACACCATTTTTTTTGAAATAAATGGGGTTTTCCGTGTCCCCCCAGGCAATACCTGCGCTTGTAAGAGACGAGATTGTGTCCTCATAGCCCTCTGTGCCGTAATCATATGTGTGGTTGTTGGAAAGGTTCACAGCGTCAATGCAGCCTGCACTGAATATCCCCGCATAATCGGAGGGGGATTTGAACCAGAAAGCTTCCCCTTCCTTTTCGGTGCGGAAAAGGCTGCGGTCGGAAAGAACAGTCTCGCAGCTTGCAATGACATAATCGCTGGCGGCATAGCATGGCACGGCATTTTCAAAGAAATATGACGGCTCTTTGACCTCGGCGTATTTCACAAAGGAATCCTCCCTTGTGTCGTTAAGATTAGCCGCAAGCACGCAGTCCCCTACAAAGGTAACGGACACGGAATTAAGCTCGGGAAGCGATCCGCTTTTAAAATCCGCAATGGGGACAGTGACAAGACCCGTTTCGCTGCCGTAAGCGTTCCTCTCGAAAATTTCCGAGGGATCGGCAATGGCGGCAGGCTCATTATCGGGCAGTTCGCCTCTGTAAAGCGCCCCGAAAGAAAGCGCCACAGCACAAGCAGCCGTCAGCCCGAAAGCTGCGCTTATCTTTTTCATATTTAAAATCTCCGTTCTTTTGTTGTTCACATTTACGGGCTTTTTCGTTCAGCCCTTTTTCTTTTTTCTTTGTAAAAACATTATAACACAGAATTTTCCAAAAAACAAGTTAAAATTCGGTTACAAAATATCGGCGGTTTTCACAGAAGTGAAGGGCGGATATTGACATATCGGATAAAAAATTCTTAAATGCAATAAAGAGAGGAGAAAAAATTTCTCTGGGGTATAAATTTGGAGCGGCGGAGTATTCAATTGCACAAATATGGCGTGAAATTTTTGTGCAGTTGGATAATATTGCGCAGATGATATATTTATTTGCTTAAAGCTAAGAAAGATATTGACAAAACAAGAAAAATATGCTATAATATAAAAAGAACGCAAAGACACAAACTCAACTCGGGTTCAATGGGCGCTTGGTTGCTCTCATTTGCTATGCTTTGTTAGCGGCGCTTGCCGCCTTGAAGGGAGATATTTCTTTGGATAAGAACAGCCGATATGAAATTGATATGTGCAATGGCCCTGTGCTTACTAAAATGCTGCTTTTCGCTCTGCCGCTGATGTTCTCCAGCATTTTACAGCTGCTGTTCAATGCGGCGGACATTGTGGTCGTGGGACGCTATGCAGGCGATAATTCCCTTGCGGCGGTCGGCTCGACCACGGCGTTGATTAATCTGTTCACCAACCTTTTTGTAGGGTTATCGGTAGGCGCAAATGTGGCGGCGGCAAGGTTTCACGGTGCCAGACAGGAACGTGAGCTTAAAAACACCGTTCACACGGCTATGACCCTGAGCATTATCAGCGGACTGCTGCTGACGTTTATGGGACTTTTCGGTGCACGGAAAATGCTGGTGCTTATGCAGTCGCCTCCCGAGGTTCTCGATTTGGCGGCGGCATATCTGCGGATATATTTTATGGGCATGACCGCTTCTATGGCGTACAACTTCGGGGCGGCGCTGCTGCGTGCTATGGGCGACACCCGCAGACCGCTGTATTACCTTTTGGCGGCGGGGGTTATCAATGTTATCCTTAATCTGCTGTTTGTGATTGTGCTCAGAATGGATGTGGAGGGGGTCGCTCTTGCTACTGTGATCTCACAGGTGATCTCGGCTGTACTGGTCGTTCGCTGTCTTATTAAGGAGCAGAGCGGGTTTCATCTTGATATAAGGGGACTGAAGATCCACCCGAAAACCCTTGGAACGATACTCAGCATAGGGCTGCCTGCGGGATTTCAGGGAATAGTTTTTTCCGCTTCAAATGTGGTGATACAATCCTCGGTGAACGGGTTTGGGAACATCACCGTGGCGGGCAGCTCGGCGGCAGCGAACATTGAGGGGTTTGTTTATATGGCAATGAACTCATTTCACCAGGCGGCGACTTCCTTTGTGAGCCAGAATTACGGAGCGGGAAAATACAAGCGGATAAACAGGGTAGTGCTGACAGCACAGGGGTGCGTGATTGTCACGGGGCTTGTGCTGGGAAATCTGGCGGTGATGTTCGGGGAAAAGCTGCTCAGCATTTACACCGACAGCCCCGAGGTGATCGCCATGGGGCTTATACGCCTTGGGATAATCACCCGTATGTATGCTTTATGCGGCATGATGGACGTTATGGTGGGGGCTTTGCGGGGTATCGGCCGTTCAATAATGCCTATGATAGTTTCACTTCTGGGGGCGTGCGGTCTGCGTCTTTTATGGCTTGCAACGGTTTTCAAGATCCCCGAATATCACACTATAACCGTGGTTTACCTTTCCTATCCCATTTCCTGGATAATCACTTTGTCGGTACATATCATCTGCTTTGCTTTCGCTAAAAGGAGTATACGGAGAAAATTCGGCGAGGGGGTGGAATAGTTTAAGTCGGGCGGGAGATCCCATGCGGTCTCTCGCTTTTTTATGTATGGAAGCGGATATGAAAAATGCACGGAAATTTTGTATATAAAGGGAATAATACTACAGGACAGGCGGAGCATGAAAACGCTTTTATTGGCAGCTTATGCAGCCGAAACGGCAGGTCAGTGTTAATGGGATTGACTTTTTGGGCGGAAGGGCTTATAATTAAATTCGGAAAGGCGGCGGGAAGTATGAAGATCGAAATTATAACGGACGAAAATGCGGATGATCTGAAAATTTCCGTTACGTGCAGGCAGCTGTCGCCGGAGGTGGAAAAGCTCATTGCGGTGCTGAGAATGACAGATCATCAGCTTACGGGAAGAAAAAATGATGAGATACATCTGCTTGACATTGCCCGAGTCATTTATATTGAAAGCGTGGACAGAAAATGCTTTATTTACACGGCGGAGGATATTTATGAATCGGAGCTGAAATTGTACGAGCTGGAAAGGCAGCTGGAGGAATACGGCTTTTTCAGAGTGAGCAAATCGGTGCTTATACATCTTCACAATGTGCAGTCCTTAAAGGCGGACATCAACCGAAGGATAAGGATAACAATGTCAAACGGAGAGCAGATAATTGCCTCGAGACAATATGCGGATAAGCTGAAAAAACGGCTGGGGGTGATATGAATGAGGGATAACAAAACTGTTTTTGATTATCTCGGGCAGACTATGATTCTGTTCTTCTTTACAATGGCGGTGCTTAATATTTTCTGCGTAATTTTCCGCGATTCCGCAGTCGCGTA
>CAMWIR010000047.1 GCA_947174365.1 uncultured Ruminococcus sp.
CTTACCAAAACAGAAATGATCTCATTATTCGGATTGTATTCCGAAATGAAGCTTACTCCGGGGTCACAGCCTTGAAAATATGCGAAATCTGTACCGTTTGGATTATCAATGATCCACATACCATAGCCGTAATACCCTTCTTCCGCGTCAATGCCGTCTCCGCTCTGTTTGCTGAGCATCTCCGAAACAAGTTCCTTCGATATCAGTTTTCCGCCTAGCAGTCCGGTCCAAAAATTTATAATATCCTTCACTGTAATGAACGCTCCGCCTGCACCCGTACCTTTTACATCAACAGAAAATATATTTGTACGGTAGTCATTCGTATCAGCACAATAAATATAATTATTCGCGCATTTTGCCGGAAGCTTATCGAGTTCATAATAACCTGTTGATGTCATACCGCATACATCAAAAACATTCTTTTTAAGATACCCGTCAAAATACATTCCCGTAACTTTTTCTATTATCATTGCAAGCAATACATAACCGGAATTATTATACTGAAATTTTTCTCCTTTCGGATACATCATAGGCTTATTTATAAACAGCGGGAGCAGGTCGCTGTTGTGTCTTATTTTATAATTCGGATAATCTGTCCATAATTCTTCATATTCGTTCATAACGCTTTCGTCAAAATAATCGGGTACACCGGACGTATGGGTTAAAAGCTGTTTTACCGTAACGTCCTTATCAATATCATACAATGGAGTATCGAGAAGCATTCCCAATGTATCATCAAGCTTTATTGTTCCTCGCTCAATGAGCTGCAATATTCCTGCCGCAACAAATGTTTTTCCTGCCGATGCGCTTGCAAATTTTGTATCCAAACTGTTCGGGATTTCATTTGCCAGATCTGCAAAGCCGCTTGTTTTTTCAAACAAAACCTTATTATTCTGAACAATACATATATTCCCCCTGAAATTTTTATCAATAATTTCCTTTATTTCCATATTAATACCTCACTGTCTATATTCCGATTTTTCGTTATGTTATATATTATACCACCATATCTCCGTAAAAAGCAAGAAAAAAATCAAACGAGCAAAAAGGCAGCCGACAAATAAAATACGCCGCTGCCTCCTGCCTTTTAAATTCCTGCCTCTGTCTTACATATTCTCAACAGTCTCTATCCCCAGCACATACAACTGCTTTGTCAATACCTCCCGAACCAGCTCGGAAAGCGCCAGCCAGCTTGCCCGCCTCTCGGGATCGGGTTCGTCGATTATGCGGTTCTCATGATAGAAGCGGGAGTAAGCGACCGCCGTTTTGTAGGCGTTTTCGCAGATTATGTTGGGAGCGTATTCCCTCATTGCCCCTGCATATGCTTCCCCTGCGGTTATAATGGCAAGCGCCACCTCTCTGTCCGAATCGGTGTACAGCCCGTGAAGCTCACGGGGGGCGTCCCCTGCCTTTTTAAGCACGGAATTTATTCGGGAAACGGTGTACAGAAGATATATTCCCGTTTTCCCCTCGGCGGACAGGAATTTGTCCAGGTCGAAAATATAATCCTTTGAGCGGTGATTGATGAGATCGCCGAATTTTATTGCCGCCATGCCAAGCTTTTGAGCGTATTCCTCACGGTCATCCGCAGCTACCTTTTCCGAATCGGCAAGGCGGGTCAAAGAAGCTTCCGTTACCGTGTTTATCAGGTCGGAAAGCCGCATAACGCCTCCGTCACGGGTCTTGTAAGGCTTGCCGTCCGAGCCGTTTATCGTACCGAAGCCGAGAATAGTCAGCTTTGTTTCATCGGGCACAAGCCCTGCCTTGCGGGAAAGGCGGAAAACCTGCGTTAAATGCAGCTCCTGGCGGTTGTCCACCACATAGCAGATCTCGTCGGGAGCAAAGTCTCTCTCACGCTGGATTATAGTGCCAAGGTCAGTAGTAGCATATGTGCTGGATCTGTCGGATTTCTGCACGATCACAGGGGGCATAGGGGCTTTATCGTCCTCCTCTGCCACGTCCGCAATCAAAGCGCCCTCGCTTTCCCGTGAAAGCCCCTTGCTTTGGAGTATCTCCAGCAGTTCGGGGATATATTTGTCTGCGTCGCTTTCGCCGTACCAGTAGTCAAAATCCACTCCTAAGTGCGAATAGTTATTCTTCAGGTCGGAAACCGACACCCGCAGTATCTCCCGCCAAAGGGCTGTATAGCCCGCTCTGCCCCTTTGCAGCTCATGAGTTGCAAGGTGGGCTTTTTTGCTGAATTCCTCGTCGGTCTTGCTTTTAGCGGAGGCCGTGGGATATATCTCTCCCAGCATATCCACCGTCAGCTCGGGAACGCTGTCTTTTTCGGGGTCAAAATCCTCTCCAAAGCATTTTTCCCCGGGGAATCTCTCGGAAAGCTCCGCTATAACAAGCCCTATCTGCAAGCCCCAGTCACCCAGGTGAACATCTGCGATCACCTCATGCCCCAAAGCTCTTGCCAGCCGTTTTACGCTCTCGCCGATAATTGCAGAGCGCAAATGTCCTATATGCAGAGATTTTGCAACATTCGGGCCTCCGTAATCCATTACGATCTTCCGCGGATTGCTGACCTCAGGTGCACCGCCCCTGCCCTCTGCGGCAATTTCTTTCATTATCTTAACCATATATTCATCGCTCAGGGTCATATTTATAAAGCCCGGCTTAACCCAATGAACGTCCCCGAAAATGGGGTTTTCTTTAAGAATCTCCGTTACCTCCTCGGCAATAACAAAGGGGGCTTTACGATAAGCCTTAGCCCCCGCAAAAGCGCCGTTGCACTGGAACTGGCACAGGTCGAGACGGTCGGAAATGCCCACCATCCCCAGCGCCTTATCATACCCCGCCTTTTCAAAAGCGGCGGAAACTGTTTCGGTCAATACTTCTGTAATAATTTTCATGGTTTTATTTATCTCCTTATCAGAGGCAAGAATTTAAGAGGCAAGAGGCAAGAATTTTGCCCCTTGCAATATGAGTAAGCCTTATAAACCTTGCTCAGATCTTTGTATTTACTATAAGTATTTGCAAACGACTGTTTTTTGCGTATCGCAGCACATAACAAGCTCAATACCCCTGCTTTTCCTTGGCGATCTTCATTACCTCAACATAGATACCCGCCACCACCGAGTATAATTCGGGCGGAATACCCTGCCCCACGTCAAGCATGGTAAGCACTGCCGCAGTGCTGTCGTCACGGTATATGGGCACGCCGCTTTCGTCCGCCAGGGTCACAATGCGCTCCGCAACGTGTCCGTGTCCCGCAGCCACGACCACGGGACTGTAGTCCTTTTCGGGATTGTATTTTAAGGCAACCGCCGATTTGCTGTTGTCGTTTTTGTTTTTCTTAGCCATTTCAAAAGTACACCCCTTTAAGATTTTTCAGAGTCAGGATTGCATATCCCACCCGCCGCTAATAGCTCATTTATAAAGAAACACTGATTAAATCACCTTAAACAGTTTTTACATTTTACAATTGACTATGGGGGCGGTTTTTCCTCCGCCTACGGCGGAGGAAAAACCTTTAATCAGCAGTTCCTTAATTAAACTCTAAGATTCAGCCCCGTGCGCCTGTCGGCAAGCTTGGGGAAAACATTGTCCACCGTTCTTCGCTTGTGGAGAGTATCAACTATCGTGCTCTCCGCCCGGTATCCCACGGAAGCCGCTATTTTCGGTATAGCGCTGCGAATGGAAGCGTAGTCCGCCGCCTTGTTTTCGGGACACAGCAGCATTACGCTTATGTTCTTGTTTTTCTCGAACAGTTCCAGCTCAAAATATCCCTCGTCCTCCACGTCAAAGCAAAGGAACATATGTGTGCCCCGAACAGCGGAGGTATCGCCCTTTCCACGCTTTACTTTTCCGTCCGCCTCATCTGCATGGGGGTCTATCCAGAGTTCTCCGAACGCCCTCATTCCAAATGCGTCCAGCGGCACAAAATGGTGCAGCAAAGGCGTGAACAAGCCGGGGGCTGTAAGCATATTCTGGACCATTTCACCTTGGTTCATTCCCGAAAGGGACTGCAAAAAGCTGTTGTTGATATTTTTCGTCAGGAAATCCGCCAGAGTTTCCATGGAGGTCGCCGCCGAACAGTCGTAATTTCCGCTTGCAGCCATCTCCCCCAAAGCAGAGTTAAGCCCCTGGGCAAGCTTTATCATATTATCGCTCTCGTCGTCTCCGATATTTTCCAGAATAGTGTTAAGCCGCATAACAAAAGCGTCCAGATCCCTTGTTTCCTCCAGGCTGTCAAAGATCTGCCGCATTGCGTCACGCATAGCGGTGGTGTTTGGCAGCACTGCGCCCAGTATTTTTTCCGCAGCGGGAGCGCCGTCGGAAAAATTCACCGTGCTGATGATCTTCCCCATAAGATCCGAGGGAATGCGAGCCGCCATATGCTTCGCTCCTGCCGCCAGGAGATTCACTGCCGAGGTAAGCTTCGCCTCTTTTACGGCAGTATCGGGGTTTAAAAGGGCTGCCTGCTTTTCCTTGGGAGTCAGGTATTCGTTTTTGGAAACATAGCTGTCGAACATTTTCCGCAGCTTCAGGACAAGCGCTCCCTCCGGTTCGGAAGAGTATACAGCCCCGCCCTCCCTGGTCTCTCCGCGGGAATAGTAACCTTTGATATTGTCCTGTAAATTTTCGGGAAACGGTTTTTCGCTGTCCAAGGTTTCTTTGCCCTGTGCAGCTGTATTTGCATTACGGAAATTTTCGCTGTTTTCCGCTGCGGAAAAGTCCCCCGAGGCTTTATCGGAAGCCGAGCTTGCCTCGGCAAGCAGACTGTTTAACTGTTCATTGGTAAGCTCCAACCCGTCCGCCAGCTTAAGGACAGCTTCAAAGCTGTCCCGCAATGCATCGGGGCTGTCGGTATAGCGGGACATGGTGTGGACTATAAGAGGCAGCATTTTTTTGATATCGTCATTTATAAGCAGGCTTTTTTCCGTATACCCCAAAAGCTGCAAAAGTACAGGCTTCAGGGCGGGGAAATTGGTGGCGGCGTCCGAACCCGACAGGGCGCGTGAGGCTGCCATAAGCTCATCCGCAACTGCCTTGTTGGGGGCGGATTCCAGGCTCAGAAACTTGAAATTCGCCGACAGGGAACGGAGTATCTCCTCCTTGGAGGAAAGGTCGGCAGCAGCCTTGGCAAAGTCCGCCACTGCTTCCTTGAACACATCCGAACCCGACGCATTCATAATATCCTTTAAAACGCTCCAGAGCTTATCCCCGAATATCGTTGCATTTTTCTGCTGGGCTGCCATATCCCCCGCAAGGGTCTCGGGACTCAGCATTACCTCCGAGGCAAATTCCGTCAGCTTACCCAGAGCCTCCGTATCGCCGTTTTCACGGATAAGAGACAACGTCTCCCGGGAGATAAGCGCCTTTGCGGTATCAAGAGCGGCTGCGGGGTTTTTGGCTATGCCCTCCCCTGCGCGGATAAGTCCGCCGCCGTCACCGTTCTTCAAATCCCTGTTGGCGTTTTCGCCTCCGCGGTCATTGGTCTTGACGACCTCCATCTGGTTGCCGAGGTCAAAGACCTGCCCGTCGGGACTTTGCTGCACCGTCTGCTGCCGGCCGCCGCCCTGGTTATTGTTGCCATAGTCCCTTGGAGCTACCGGCGTTGTTATCTGAAGTATATCCGACAATTTAATTCACCACCCGGAATAAAAGAATGCGAAGCCGCAGGCTCGCCGAGGCAAGAAGCAAGATATCTTAATCCTTAGTTAAAGTGCCCCTTGCCTTTCTTGCACTGTAAAATTGGAATTAGCGCTATTTGATGTTTTTATTTTGACCGAAATGTTTCGTAAAATTTTTATGCAAATGTTTTCCCATGTCCGCAGGAAATGCTTTTGATCTTAATTTGGTCGGTATCTGTCCGGCTCGCGTAAAGCTGTTATTACATAACGACGCAAAGATACCGCAAGTTAGATCACGCTTTTTTAAGACTGTTAAGATAAGAGATGCAAATTTGTACAATCCCCCAACTTACATAATAACATAAATGAGGGTGTGATTTCAATGGAAATGGTGGATTTTTGTGATTTTTGTTAAAAATAGACAAAAAAATGCTGAAAAATTTTTTATCTTTATTTTTATTATATTTGAAAATCCTCTTGAAGTTTGTGAACATTTGCGGTATAATATATATGTATATTTTTGCGCTGTCGGGGGAATGAGGTCGGAATGATTGCTCCGTAATGCAGATCTGCCGTATGCAAAGCTTGATTTGCATGGGCTATGGCATATTATGTAGTATAATCATGCAAGGTATGCTATGCCAATGAGCTGTTCAAAGATAGAATCCGACCCGATACTTCTTGTTATCAGAGGAGCGCCCTGCCAAACTGCTTTTATAAAACGGCGCAGCCTTAAATTATCAGGTAATTCTCCCAATAGGAAAGGACGGTAAACAAAATGGCCAAATTTGAAGCCGGTATGGAATCCATGGTCGATATGTACATATTCGAGACAAACTCGCTTATTGAGCAGCTCGATCAGATCCTTATGAAAACCGAAAACGAGAACAGCTTTGGAGAGGAAGAAATAAACGAGATCTTCCGAATAATGCACACGGTCAAAGGCTCATCGGCTATGATGGGACTGGAAAATATGTCCCACCTTGCCCATGCTATCGAGGACATGTTCTTTATTATAAGAGAGGACAATCCGGTAATATCGGATATGCGCACTCTGTACGACATTGTGTTTACCGCCTCGGATCTGTTAAAGGCGGAAATAGAGATACTTCAGGACGAGGACAGCGAGCCTACGGACTTTAGCGAGCATATGCAGAAGATCAAGACCTATGCTGAGTTCCTTAAAAACGGCGGCGGAGACGCTGCTCCTGCCATGACGGCAGCGGCAGCCGCTCCTGCGGGTGCTGCAAGCACGGCTCCCGCCCCTGCTGCCGGCGGAGATGAAATGGTGACGGTAAGTGTTTGCGGGGACGAAAGCCTTACCACCGTTAAGGTCACCTTTGAGGAAGACTGCAAGATGGAAAATCTGCGGGCTTTGCTTGTTATCAATAATATAAGAAACGAATGCGCCGTGCTTAAATTTGAGCCGGGAGACATTGAGGATAATGCGGACACCTCCAAGATAATAGCAGAGCAGGGCTTTATTATCCACTTTGCCCCTGCCCAGACCACTGCCGAGGACGTTATCAGCCTTATAGGCAGCACAATGAATGTAAAGACCTGCGATGTCGTTTCCATGGGCGGCGAGAAGAAAACGGAGGTGCCGCTGTCGAGCCTTACCTCGGTAAAGGTTACTTTCGAAGAAGAATGCAAGATGGAAAATCTGCGGGCGCTGATGATCGTAAACAACATCCGCGAGGAATGTGAGTTGCTGGCATTTACCCCCGAAGATATAGAGACCAACCAGTCCACTGCCGCATATATCAAGGACAACGGCTTTATTGTTCGCTTTAAGTCGGATTACGGCGATGATGCGATAATGGGTCTGATAAAAGAAACCGCCAACGTAAAGAGCGTTGAGCTTATGGAAACGGCCGTAGCTGCTGCGGCATCTGCGAGTGCCATTCCCTCAGAAGCTCAAAAGGCAGAGGCTCCCGCACAGGAGGCTCAGGCAGCTCAAGGTACTGCTCCTGCTGCCGCGGAAGCTCCGAAGCCCGCCGCAGCTTCCGCAAATGCTCCCGCTCCTGCGGCACAGGCGGAAAAGAAGCCTGCGGACAACAAGGCGGCCTCTGTAAAGCAGTCCCTTATTTCCGTAAACCTCAACAAGCTCGATCAGCTGCTGAATCTGGTGGGCGAGATCGTTATTGCGGAGAGTATGGTAACATCAAATCCCGATCTGAAGGGTCTGAGGCTGGACAATTTCCAAAAGGCCGCAAGACAGCTTAAAAAGCTCAACTCCGAAATGCAGGAGGCGGTAATGTCGATCCGAATGGTGCCCATTTCGGGAGCGTTCAACAAGATGACAAGAATAGTAAGAGATATGAAGGTAAAGCTTAACAAGGACGTTGAGCTGGTATTCGAGGGCGAGGATACGGAGGTTGACAAGTCCATTATAGATAACCTGAACGACCCCCTTATGCACATGGTAAGAAACTCCGTTGACCACGGCATTGAGGAGGACGTACAGGACAGAATCAACGCAGGCAAGCCTGCCAAGGGCAAGGTAACGCTTTCTGCGTACAGCTCCTCGGGCGACGTTGTTATCATGGTTTCGGACGACGGCGCAGGCATGGACCCCGAAAAGATACTCGACAAGGCGGAGCGCAACGGCGTTCTTTCCAAGCCCCGTTATGAGTACACGGAAAAGGAAGCGCTGAACCTTGTTATGCTCCCTGGCTTCTCCACCAACGAAACTGTTACCGAATATTCGGGCAGAGGCGTTGGAATGGACGTAGTCAGACAGAACATAGAAAAGGTAGGCGGCACGGTATCTGTCGACTCCAAGGTCGGTGAGGGCACAAGCTTTATTATAAAGATCCCCCTCTCCCTGTCAATTGTTGACGGCATGGAGGTATCGGTGGGCAAGAGCATATTCACTATCCCTATCAGTCAGATAAATCAATCCTTTAAACTCAACCCCAATCAGCTGCTCAGAGACACCTCGGGCAATGAAATGATAATGATCTTCGGCGAGTGCTATCCCCTCATAAGGCTTTATGAGATATATGGCCTTGATGGAGCAGAGACCGACCTTTACAAGGGCATTATCATAAGCGTAGAGGCGGACGGCAAAAAGGCGTGCATTCTGGCGGATGAATTGCTGGGCGAACAGCAGGTAGTTGTTAAGCCCTTTGCTCCGCTGCTCAACAACTACAACGTCAAGCAGAACGGTATGTCGGGCTGCTCCATTTTGGGTGACGGCTCTATCACAATAATTTTGGACGTCACCAATATAATATAAGAAAGCCATTGCTGCCGCAGAGCTTTTATGCGCTTCCTGCATTACAGGGCTGTGCGTGTGAATCGACGGCTTAAAACTTAGAACAGGAGGAAAAATCATGAGCAATATAAACGAGGACGAGAGGGATTTTATGTCCGTTGGCGGCGAAGTCATGCTCTTTACTATAGACAACGCTGTTTACGGAATCGAAGTAAAATATGTTAATGAGATAATCGGCATTGAACAGATAACCGTTGTGCCAAAGGTACCATACTATATAAAGGGAGTTATCAATATCCGTGGAAAGGTGGTACCCATTATCAGCACCAGGGCAAGATTTGGAAAGGAAGAAATTCCCTATGATGAGCGCACCTGTATCATTGTGTTGGAGTTTGACGGCGGCAATCAGGTGGGCATGATCGTTGACAGGGTAAGAGAGGTAATGGTAGCTTCTCCCGAGGAGATAAGCGTTACCCCCACTCACAACAATGTGAACACCAGTCATTATATTAAAAATATCATTGAAAATGAGGACGGCATCAAGCTGCTGCTCAACTGCGAGCGGCTGATTATGGATCTGTAAAAAAGCATTGGTGCATTCTGCGCCTGCGCATTTTACAGAGACATTGGCATTGCGCTGCTGTGCTGTTTCTCGGTGCAAAATGATGAAATGATAAAATTTTCCGAAGCGAGGTTGAATTTGTATGGTCAAGCTGACCGATGAGGATTTTAACCGTTTGGTGACTTTTATTAAAAATAATTACGGTATCAATCTGGACAAAAAGAAGGTCCTTATTGAGGGGAGACTGGCAGGAGTTGTTACTCAGAGCGGTTTTTCCGGCTTTACCGAGTATATTGACTTTGCCTTGGGGGACAAAACAGGCAAGGAAACCATGAAGCTCGTAAACAAGCTGACCACGAACCACACATTCTTTATGAGAGAGCCCGAGCACTTCAAATTCCTTGAATCCACTGTGCTTCCTTACATAGAGCAGTCTGT
Organism: uncultured Ruminococcus sp.; assembly: GCA_947174365.1. Taxonomy (GTDB): domain Bacteria; phylum Bacillota; class Clostridia; order Oscillospirales; family Ruminococcaceae; genus Huintestinicola. Next base: position 9,803 of record CAMWIR010000047.1, read on the forward strand.
CAAGGACAGGGACGCCCGCATATGGTGCGCTGCTTCCTCCACGGGACAGGAGCCTTACACCCTGGCTATGACAATTGACCAGTATTTCACGGGGAAAAAGACAGGCTGGGACACCACCATTCTTGCCACCGACCTTGACACGGATGTGCTCCGCACCGCTAAGGCGGGAATTTACGGAGCGGATATGCTGGACGGTCTTCCCGACCAGTGGATAGATAAATATTTCAAAAAAATAGAGGGCGGTCAGTATCAGGTCATTGACAGGATAAGAAATGAGATCGTTTTCAAAAAATTCAATCTTATGGATAAGATCGTTTACAAAAAGCCCTTTGACCTTATAAGCTGCCGCAATGTTATGATCTACTTTGACACTGCCACAAAGGCTGCTTTGATAGAGCGTTTCTATGACGCTACCAAGACGGGCGGGTATTTGTTCATAGGTCATGCGGAGAATGTCCCCAGAAACACCAGGTACAACTATGTGCAGCCGGCTATCTATCGCAAGTAAAGGTATGCTGCCGCAGGCTTTGTGCGCTGTGTAAAAATGTAAATGTGTAATTTTTTCTTGACGGATAATAAATTTAATACGCTGAAATTTATAGGATCGTAAATTCGGTTTTGGCAAAAAATATAATAAATATACTATAATTGTCTATAAAGGTAGTGAAATAATCCCATGATCAAGGTTCTTATAGTGGACGATTCGCCGCTTTTTGCAGCCATGCTCACAACGAGACTTTCCGCTTACGAGAGTTTTCAAGTGGTAGGCACTGCCGCAAACCCTTACGAAGCAAGGGATAAAATATTGGAGCTTGACCCGGATATTATGACCCTGGATGTGGAAATGCCCCGAATGGATGGCGTTAGCTTTCTCAAAAAGCTTTTGCCCCAGTATGCCATTCCCGTAATTGTGGTTTCCTCCAGAGGCAGCCGCAGAGAAGAGGCTAAGGAAGCAGGGGCGGTAAGCTTCCAACTGAAGCCGTCTGGGTCGGAAGACGCTCTCAACGCTTTTGTCAGCGGGATCGCCGAGGATATTATGAGGGTCTGCGGAGGGGGCGGCACTTTGAAATTAAAGACGAACACGGCAGGCACTCCGACAGGCAGATCATCCTCAATAAATTCGTCTGTAAAGCAGACTGCTTCATATGCAAAGCCGACAACCTTGCCTGCAACATCGGCAAATGCGGCTGTTTCCGAAGCTGCTAAGGCTGCTGCGGCTGCTAAGGCTGCTGCAAATGCGGCGGCAGGAAAAACCTCAACGACGGGATTGTCTTCGGGGACTTATTCCCCGCTTGCTCCCAAGACAGAGGCAGAAAGCGGCGGCGGACGGATATATTCCAAAAACGGCATTGAGATAATCGCTCTCGGAGCGTCCACGGGAGGCACTGACGCACTGGAAACGGTGGTACTGGGTCTTAACGAGCAATGCCCGCCTGTGGTTATAACCCAGCATATGCCCCCAGTATTTACGGGAATGTATGCCCAGAGGCTCAACCGCACCTCCAAGCTCAATGTATTCGAGGCGGAGGACGGAATGCGGCTGGAAAAGGGTATGTGCGTTATTGCTGCGGGGGGCAAGCATATGGAGCTTATGCGTGACGCAAGAGGATATTTTATCCGCAGCAAAGAGGGGGAAAAGGTTTCCGGTCACTGCCCCTCTGTGGACGTGATGTTCACCAGCGTTGTAAATGCTGCGGGGAACAAGGTGGTGGCGGCTCTGCTGACGGGCATGGGCGCTGACGGTGCGCAGGGGCTTCTGAAGCTTAAACGTGCAGGGGCTTACACCATAGGGCAGAACAAGGAAACCTGTGTAGTTTACGGTATGCCCATGGAGGCATATAAACTCGGCGCAGTCTGCGAGGAAGCGCCGCTGGGCAGCATTGCGGGAATAATCCTCAAAAAGCTGCGTATGTGAGGAGGCAAATAAATGACGGCTAAACCCGGACAATACCTGACATTTGAGCTGTGCGGACATATGTATGCCATAAGTATCGACAAGATCGCGAGCATACTTAACGAATGGGGCTCCATTGCCCCTGTACCCGAATTCCCCGATTACGGCAAGGGAGCAATAAACCATTGGGGATATGTTATCCCGGTAATAGACCCGAGACTTAGAATGAACATACCCGGCGCACAGACAGCGCAAACCAGCTGTCTTATTATAGTGAACACCGGCGATGTTGCCGAAAACGGCGCCGAAAACGGCAAGGGCAGCGAAGAAGACGACGGTGCGGGAATGCTGGGGCTTATGGCTGACAATATAAGCACTATTATGAATTTCGAGGAAAGCGGACTTTGCGAGCCTCCAAGGCTGACCGCCCATACCAGCGGCTATATTATCGGCGTTTACAAAGCACCGTCGGCAATCATTATGATACTCGAACCCAAGCTGCTGCTGACGGAGGATATGAGCAGGGCTATGGAGGAATTCAGAGAAAGCCATTCCTGAGAACTTGCCGATCAAAGGCTTTTCCCCGCCGCAGGCGGGGAAAAGCCTTTACACATATTTGTCCGAGCATTTTCCCGGTAAGGGCAGGAAAAAAGCGAACGCCCGAAAAAGACGTTCGCTTTTATTTGTCCTCAACGATATATCCCAGCCCCGAACGGGTGGAGATGAACCCTGTGAGGCCTATGTTTTCCAGCTTTTTCCGCAGGCGGGAGATGTTGACGGTAAGGGTGTTTTCGTCCACAAAGCTGTCGGTCTCCCAGAGGCGCTTCATCAGAAGCTCACGGCTGACTACGTGCCCTTTGTTTTCAAGGCAGGTAAGCAGTATGCGAAATTCGTTTTTGGTAAGCTCCAGTTTTATATCGCCGTATTTCAGGGCGGCTTCCTCGGCAACAAGCTCCGCTCCCATTGCGCCCAGGGGCTTTGGATTATAGGATTTATATGCCCTGCGCAGTATCGCCCGAAGCTTTGCCAAAAGGACTGTCAGGTCAAAAGGCTTTGGGATAAAATCGTCCCCGCCCATATTCATAGCCGTGAGAATGTTCATATTATCCGAGGCGGAGGACAGGAAAACCACGGGCACGTCCGACTGCCTGCGCAGCAGGTCGCACCAGTAAAAGCCGTTGTAATACGGCAGTCCTATATCCATAAGCACAAGGTGAGGCGCAAACTCCAAAAGGGGCGGCAAAAGGTCACGGAAATCCTCCGCTGCCTTTGTTTCAAAGCCCCATTTTCTAAGGAAAATGCCGATAGAATTTGCAATGGACGGGTCGTCCTCCACTATGAAAATTTTATATATTTCCTCGCTCATTTTCCGATCGCTCCCGTCCGCTGCGCTTAAATTTCCGCATTTTAAAGTTACCGTGCCATTAGGCACATATTGCCACTGAATACATAACGCCTCTATCTTACGTAGCGAGCAGCGGCACGCTGTTCTTTAAGTATAACATATTCCGAAAGGGCTGTCAATATATAATAAATGTATCTGTCCGTAACGGGGGGTGAGGCCGGTATTGTTTATACCGCCTCGTCCACATAATATTTCGCCTGTTCCCCGAACATTTCGGCGTAAATGCCGTTTGGCAGAGAGGCAAGCTCTTCATGAGTGCCGTATTCCTTAATAGTGCCCTCCGAGAAAACCGCTATGCGGTCGCAGAATTTGCAGCTGGAGAGGCGGTGGGAAATATATATGGCTGTCTTGCCCCCCACCAGTGAATCAAAGCTGCGGTAAATGTCATACTCCGCAACGGGGTCAAGGGCGGCTGTAGGCTCGTCAAGGATAACTATTGGCGCATTGCGGTAAAGCGCACGGCTTATGGCTGCCTTTTGCTGCTGCCCGCCCGAAAGCTCCGTGCCCTTTTCGTCAAAGGTTTTGAAAAGGTTGGTGTCAAGGCCGTGCTCCAGCTTCATGGCATCCTCATACAGTCCAGACTGCCGCAGGACTTCTTCGATATGATTGTCGTTTGCCTCGTCCGCAAGGGCGATATTCTCCCGCAGGCTGAATGCAAACAGCTTGAAATCCTGGAACACCACCGCAAACAGCCGCCTGTATTCATCTTCGGAATATTCCTTGATGTTTACATTGTCAATGCGAATTTCCCCCTCGGTAACGTCGTAGAGGCGGCACAGGAGCTTTATAAATGTGGTTTTCCCTGCGCCGTTGAGACCTACTATGGAAAGGTGCTCCCCCGAGCTTATTTTTATGTTCACGTTTTCCAGAATGTATTTTTCCGAGCGGGGATATTTAAAGGAAACATTCACAAATTCGATCTCATGCTTCCCGTCTTTATCTACTGCCTTGCCGCCCTTTTCCATGGCGGCGGGGTATTCAAGAAATTCGATATATCTGTGAGCATATGCGCATTTCATTGACAGCGACTGGATACCCTCAACTATGTTTTTAAGACTCCAGAAGAAAGTGCTTGAACCTGAGATCGCCATGGAAAAATCGCCTATGGTAATGGTTTTCCGCAGTGCCAGTAAACCGATGTAGAAATAGCCTATCCCGTCACGCAGGGCGTTTGCCAGATCCATCAGCCTTTGATTTTTGAACTGCCTGCCGTCCTTTCCGATCCATTCCATGCTTACCTCGTTCCCGAAATAAGCGGCTTTTTGGCACATCATATCTGCGCTTTCGTAAAGCCTTATATCCTTGCCCAGCTTGAAATCCGACAGGTAGATCAGAAGATAGCCCCATATACGGTTGGATTTGGCAAGCTGCATAAAGGTTTCCTTTTCGATTGCGTTATTTTTTGCCGTCAGTATCCCTATGATTGTCAGAACGATAAACTGCACAGGCAGAAGCCAGGGGCAGACGGTTATTATGATCGCCGCCGCTCCGCACAAAACAGCCGCCTCCTGCACTACAATTACAAAAGCATTGACGATACCGCCAACGCCGCCGCTGTACCAGCTCATGCCCTCCTTTGCCTTTTCCAGAGCGTCAAGAGCGTCGGGGTTTTCCGTGTGCTCGAAATCCATTGCCATGGCGTGGCTGCCTATCTTAACTTCAATATACTCGCTAAGCCATTGCTGCTCCGCACTTGCTCTGCAATGACAGAAATTATTGATAATGTTAAGAAGCACTTGCAGCAGCACATAGCCACCTGCAAAATACACAGCCTTTCTGATATGCTCACTTCCGCCTCCGCCTATTATAGCAACTGCTTCGTCCACAATAAATTTCGGAGCGATAACGTCCACCATGGAATATACAACCATTTTCAGCGAAATAATGGTAAACAGCACCAATATCAGCGGTCTTTCCTTTGCCGCCAGCTTTAACATAAAGCCAACGGTCTCGAGAGTGATATTCTTTTTCTTATTTTTCTTATCTTTCTTATCCCGCATTATAGGGCACCTCCTCGGGATCATCTACATAATACTGCGCTTGCAGACGGAACATTTTGGCGTATTCCCCGTTCTTGTCCATAAGTTCCCTGTGAGTGCCCAGCTCCGCCATTTCTCCGTCCCTGAACATGGCGACCCTGCTGCAAAACTGAGTGGAGCTGAGGCGGTGGCTTATGTATACCGCCGTTTTGCCGCCGATAAGCTTGTCAAAATCGCTGTACAGCTTGCTTTCCGCCAGTGCGTCAAGGGCTGCCGTAGGCTCGTCCAGCACCACCACGGGGGCGTTTTTGTACAACGCCCTTGCAAGGGCAAGCTTTTGCTTTTCGCCTCCCGAAAGGTCCGTGCCGTCGTCGTAGATGACTTTAAGCATTTCCGTGTCAATGCCCTTGGGCAGACCGGCAAGCTTATCCGCAAGACCTGCGTCCGCAAGACATTTTTCCGATAATATTCTGTCGGTGCTTTCGGGGCTTTTCATGGAAACATTTTCCGCTAATGGAAATGCGAACAGGTTCACGTCCTGGAAAACGGGAGCAAATACCCGATAATAGCTGTTTTTGCTGTATTCCTTTATATTGACACCGTTCAGGAGAATTTCCCCCTCGGTGGGTTCGTAAAGCCGCAGCAGCAGCTTTATAAAGGTGCTTTTCCCTGCGCCGTTGAGACCTACAACTGCAAGCCGTTCTCCCGCTTTAAGTGTAAGGGAGAGATTTTTCAGTGCATACTTTTCCGCTTTGGGGTATTTGAAGAAAACATTTTTAAAGGTAAATTCGTATTTGTCAAGGCTGGGCACGTCCTTGCCCTCATCGGGGTCGCCGCCGTCAAAGGTGAGGAAGCTGCGCCAGTCGTCAACCTCTCTGCTGCGCTGAAAAAGATTCGCTATGTTTTCCATTATTTGAATAATGCCGGCGTAAAAGGTCTGTGCCGAGGCAACGTACAGACTGAAGCTTCCTATGGTCATTTCGCCTTTTGCCGCCTTATAAATAAGCCAGCCGTAGACCGTCCCCTGTGAAACGGCGAAGCAAATATTCTGGAATACCGCCGATCTGCACCATATTTTTTCGTTGAGCTTCTGCGCCTCATAGCGTACCTTTTTCTCCTTGCGGAATTTTTTCGTCAGCCAGTCTGCAAGCCCGAACATTCTTATGTCCTTTGCAGCCTCGAAATTGCAGGTGGTGTCTGTCAGATAATTGTTTTTCCGCCACCATGGGGCAAGGGGGTCCCAGACCTTTTCCTTGCAGTCCTTGTTAGCCTTGTTGCGCACCATGAAGCACGCCAGCGACAGCAGTATCATAAGCCCTGCAAGCCACACGTTTGTGCTCCCCATTATTGCAAAGCCCACAGCTATTACAGCAAGGCTTTCCATAAAGCCGACTGTCTGCCGCATCATGCCCTCTATGCCGTTATTATTATCATTGGCAGCCATTTCGCCTTTTTCACGGCAGTCCAGCACCTGCGGGTCCTCCGTATTTTTAAAATCAATGGTCATGGCCTTGCGGTTAAATTCCACTTTCATTTTGGTGCGCACGTAAATGAACCATGACCATTTGCTGCCCCGCCAGCTGTTCAGGACTGTTGCGATTATCTGTATACCCGTAACTATGGCGCAGAGCCTTAGCAGCTCCGCCGCCTCCCCCTGCCCCGTTATCATATCCACCACAAATTTTGCGATGAATGTCCAAAGGTAGTTCATCAGCGGTGCACAGATTATTCCCACGGGGATATACAATTTGAACATGGGCACGGCTTCAAACATATTACGGAGCACATATTTCATATTGCTCCACAGTCCGAATTCCTTATGCAAAGGGTTTGTTTCCTTTTCCTCGGGCTTTTTCTTTTTTCTGCTCATTTTCATTTCCTCCCTTGCTGTGTTAATTTGATTATAACATACCTTACTGCGGATTTACAATTAACTGTCGGTTAATTTTTTTCAACCGTCGGTTGAATTCAGAATTTTCCGTTCATATATATAGTAGCGTTTGCGGGGAAAATGTTAGGGCTTTTTTTGAGGAAGATTTAATTTTTAACTGAATCGGGATAAGACCGTCAAATAGAATTTAAGCTTTCTTATAAAAAATCTCCGAAAAATTCTCAAAAAAATTTGACAACATTGACAGGATATGGTATAATTACAAATAATACGTGTAACACAAGCGCTGCGGGCGGCGAATAACGGATATGGGATAAGACCAAAAGGAAAATGCTTGAAATAAATTTTACGGTTTCATTTTAATTTCAATCGGCTTTCACGCATTTTACACAAAGGTAGGGTATCATATAAATGTGCTCGGGAGGAAGAAATTCCGAGCGAGTGCAAGTTTCATTTCAGCTTTTATGATAGGCGTTTACCCCACGCTATTGTCATAAAAGAACCCCTTAATCACTGCGGAGTTTTACCCCGACTCCGCAGAAAATCCCCCATAATCCTATATCATGATCTCGCCCTCGGAGCACCGTTGCTCCGAGGGCAACTTTTTTACTAGAAGCAAGAAGTTAGAGGGCTGGAGGCTGGAAATTTGAGCGATTGGTTTTCTTTTGCTTGTTGTAGGGAGCAGAGTTTTCGGAAGCAAGAGGCAAGATGTTTAAATCGGTTGGAATGTTCGCTTTTAGTCTTGCGAATACATTATTTCAGAGAAAGATTTAGGAGTGTTTATTTTTATGCAGTATGCCGCGATTGGGTTGTTACTTTTGATGTCGGCGTTCTTTTCTTCGGTGGAAACCGCTTTTTCTTCGGTCAATAAAATAAGACTTAAAGCTATGGCAAACGGCGGCGACAAGCGGGCGGAAAAAGCCCTTGCCATTGCCGAAAATTTCGACAGGACCCTTACAACTATTTTAGTGGGAAATAATATTGTTAATATTCTGTCCACGTCCCTGGGCACGGTCATATGCACAGAGCTTTTCGGGGATAACGGCGTGGGAATAGCTACTGCCGCCATGACGGTGCTGGTGCTGATCTTCGGGGAAATTCTACCGAAAAGCATTGCAAAGGAAAATGCGGAAACATTCTCCCTGGTAACAGCGGGGATACTTCGGTTTTTCATAATTATACTTACCCCTGTCACAGTCATTTTCGGAGCGCTGAAAAATGCGGTCACACAGCTTTTCAGATCGGCAGAAAATTCTCCGTCGGTAACAGAGGATGAGCTGAAATACATTATAGATGAGATCGAGGAAGAGGGCGTGCTGGAGGAGCAGGAAAGCGATCTGGTGCGCTCGGCGTTGGAGTTTGACGACAAGAATGTGTCGGAGGTTCTTATTCCCCGTGTGAAGATAACAGCAGTGGAAAAGGACGATTCCACCTCCCATATAAGAGAGATTTTCTTTGAAGAGCAGTTTTCCCGCCTGCCCGTTTATGAAAAGAACATCGACAATATCATCGGCTTTATCCATGAACGGGATTTCTTCCGACTTACCGTCAGCGACGAAAAAGCGGGGAGCATTGAAAGCATTATCCA
>CAMWIR010000048.1 GCA_947174365.1 uncultured Ruminococcus sp.
GTTGGGGTTTGAGGAATGGAAATTTGTGCTTGCCCATGAGTATCTTCACGCGGGTTTGCAGCACCATGCCAGGCGGCAGGGGCGGGACTTTGAGCTTTGGAACGTTGCCTGCGATTTTGTGATAAACGGCTGGCTGAAGGAAATGCAGATAGGGCAGATGCCAAGCCGGGGACTGCTTTATGATGAGAGCTTAAAGAATTTATCCGCCGAAGAAATTTATGATGAGCTTATAAAAAATCTACGAAAAAATTCAAAGTATGAGACATTTCGGGGATATGGCAAGGGGGATATAATTGCGGACGGATACAAGGGTGATATGAATTCTACCACCACGCTGGACGAGTTCTGCAAAAGCGCTCTGCGGAGTGGTCTTATGTATCACGAGCAGGCGGGACGGGGACTTATTCCTGCGGGGCTTATTGAGGAAATACGTGCGCTTTCCATGCCGCCCATTCCTTGGGATGTGCAGCTGGCGGAATGGTTCGACATATATTTTGCACCTCTTGAAAAACGGCGGAGCTATGCGCGCCCAAGCCGCAGGCAAAGCGCTACTCCCGACATTCCAAGACCCAGTTTATTGTCTGCGGATATTCCCGAACACAGTCGGACTTACGGGGTGATTATCGACACGTCGGGATCTATGTCGGCGCACATGATAGGGCTTGCGCTGGGGGCGGCGGCAAGCTATTCGGCGGCAAAGGAAGTGCCCTTGGTGCGAGTGGTTTTCTGCGACGCTGCGCCTTATGATATCGGATATGTTTCTCCCGAGGATATTGCGGGGAGGGTAAGGGTCGAGGGACGGGGCGGCACGGTTTTACAGCCTGCTGTCGATCTGCTGCAAAATGCGGAGGATTTCCCGAAAAATGCGCCTCTGCTTATTATTACCGACGGGTATATTGAAGACGATCTTTCCGTAAAGCATGAGCACGCTTTTCTTATTCCCGAGGGGAACAGGCTGCCCTTTCGCCCTTGGGGTAAAGTGTTTTATTTTAAGTGATTTTTTCTTGCAAATTTAAAGATTATCTCTCTTTCCCGCTTGGAATAAGAAAATTTTATTTGCTTAAATATAGGTATCATTAAAGATACTAAGTATTATATAAAATCGTACTTGCATATTTTTCTTTGATGTGATATAATTAAAGCGGTTCAAAAAAATGACCAAGGAGGATAATATTATGTCAAATATTGCTAAAATCAGTGAATTTCTGTCCAGAACCCAGACCTTTTATGTTCTGACAACAGACGGCGATCAACCGAAGGGACGTCCCTTTGGAATGCATTTGCTTATTGACGACAAAATCTATTTCTGCTGCGGAACTTTCAAGAACGTCTTTAAACAGCTGACTGCCAATCCCAAAGTGGAGATTCTTGCGGTAGACGGCACAGAGTTCCTTCGCTATGATGGAATAGCAACTGTTGTTAAGAATGATACCGTGCAGAATATACTTCGTGAAAAGAGCTCGCAAATTATGGCTAAATATGATGAGAACGGATGGGAGATGGGCGTCTTTTATCTTGAGAATGGCCATGCTGAATTCCGCAGGATGATGGAGCTGGTTGAGGAGTTTGATGTATAAGAGGTGATTGTATGGGGCAGGACTACGACCTTGATACGTCATTAGAAGAAAGGGTTGGGAAATGCCCGTATTCTACCGTACAAAGTCTGATTTCCGGGAAATGGGCAATGCTGATTCTTTATTATCTCATGAAAGGTCCGGTTCGTTTTAATGAGCTTCAGCGGCAAATGCCGAAAATGACACACGCCACACTCTCGGTGCAGCTTAAATCTCTAGTGGAGAAAGGGCTTGTGGAACGAAAGCAATACGAAGCTATACCTCCGATCGTGGAGTATTCCTTAACGGAAATAGGCAAGGGCTTTCAGCCGGTACTGGAAGCCATGAAGCTCTGGGGAGAAGAGTATATTGACTTTATGGACAAAAAATAACTATATGTAACGCTTACCGTATATTTCAAAATTTGATCTGTCTGTCACTTCCGATATTAAAACGACAAATATATCGAAAGTGATATGTCGGTAAAGTATGTACACACTTTTCTGATCCCCAAAGGGAACAAGCTGCCTTTTAGGCCGTGGGGTAAGGTGTTTTATTTTAAGTGGTTTCTCGTGTCGCATTTTTACAAGACAAAAATTATTTTCCGTGTTATAATATTGATTGGCTATGTCAATTAAAAATAACGGAGGAAGACAGTAAAATGAATGAAAAAATTATTGAAAGAGCGGGGGAAATCATTACAGAAAGAGCAAAAGGTTCGCAGAATTTTGTCACCCTTGCTTTTGTGGATCGGGACGGCTATCCCCATACCACGACTATTTCAATTTCAAAATCAGAGGGCATAAAGTGGCTGACGTTCTGTACGGGAACAGGCGCAAAAAAAGACATTATAGACCGCTGCAACAAAGCAAGCGTATGCATTAATTCGTCGGAGTACCATATCGCACTGACGGGGACTATTGAGCAGATAACCGACCTTGATGTTAAAAAGGAGATGTGGTATGACGGACTGAAAAATCATTTCAGCGGTTATGACGACCCGAATTACTGCGTACTGAAATTTACCGCCGAGCGGTACAATTTACTGCTTTTGTCTGACCGGCAGGATGCAAGGGGGAATATTACATAAATTCAAATAATTTTTTATTCAAGTTTAATCGTCCATAAATTTTAAAGGCAGGAAAAAAAGTTTTTATTTTTCCTGTCTTTTGTTTTAGTTAATTTTTTTACATTTATTCCTCGCGCAGCATTTTAAAATTTTCAAATAAACCCTTACATGACTTACCGCTACTACTGCATTTACGGCGTAAAGTCCTTTCACAACTCCCGTAAATCCGCCGAAGAGTGTCAGTCAGCCGCAGGCAATTATATAAAATTAACTGTATTTTACAAACTTAGCCCTTTCGCTTATATTTACATCACAGTCACATGTCATTATCAAACAATAAACCCTCATTGCAGGATCCGCTTCATCAACACGTTTTTCTCTGAAAATTATTTCCCTAATACAAAAAAGCTTTGGATTTGTATCTGTGTCTTTATCGATCAGCATAAGCACATCGCCCTCATGCAATATGCTGTACACTGTTCCTGTCAGCTCAACAATGCCATTATGCTTTTTAAAATATGTATATCCCCCGCCGAGCCATTCCTGCATGGCAGCTTCAAATACCACCTGTCCGTATTTTGGTGTAAATTCTTTTTGCACCCAAACGTTGTTACAATCTTTTTCAAGCTCATTCTTCAAAACCAGTATACCGTATTTTTCTTCATAAGGATATGCGATATTACATTTATCCGAAATAACACCGACACTTAATAAATCGTTTATTGCGTCAACAATTTCGTTATGCTGACTGTCTGTCATTGCTTTTCCGAACAGCTTTTCGGTATATTTAAAGTCGTATTCTATAACACCCTCCACAACACTTTTCAGAATATGAACATCTCCGTATTTATATCCGCAATATATTGTTACCGCTTCTCCCTTAGACACGGAATATAATATACGTCCGAAAAGATATGTACAGCCGTTTTTATAAATCGGCTGTACACTCGGGTGGGAGATAAAAACCGTTTCACCGTAATACATATATTCATTCTCCCTATCAATTTAAATACCGCAGCTTGAAATATTCATTATAATTCTTCTCCTTGATATAGTGCAAGTTAATCATACTGCATATTAAAATTACGGAACTCGCCAATACAAGGCTTGCCGTTATCCGCTGCATTTATGGAGTAAAGTCCTATTACAACTCCCGTAAATCCGCCCGAGACCTCGCTGGAAAGATATTTTGCCTGAGCTGTGCCGAGTATCTTTTCACCCTCATTTGTGATAACAGAAAAGTTGTAGTGAAGGTCGTCCGATTTTATTTTGAGAACGGCTTTATTTTCGGGAATCGGGACTGTTGCTTGTTCGTGTTTTATGCCGCCGATATTCAGCTTTAAAACAGCTTCATAGCTGTTGGCTTTGCCGGCATTTTTCCGCAGGGCTATGTCGTAATGTTCATTCTCGCAGGAATAGACGGTAAGTCCGCAGTCGCCGCTTCCGCTGTTTTCGGGAATGGTGACATTGCAGGTAAGTTCCATTTTCAGATCACGCTGGCGAATGCCTATGAATGTGGGGGAATCCATGTCGTCAAGGGTTATGCCTGTGCCTGTAAGCTCTATCTGATTTTCATCAAATTTGTAATTTGACATATCCGGGTGACGAAGATGACACCAGTCCACATTCCAGGCGGTATTTTCAAAGGTGAAAATATTCTTGCGGGTCTGGGCAAAATCCCCCTCGATATCATATTCCTTGTGGGCTGTGCCGTCAATGCCTGCGGTGAACCAGCCCTTATCGTCAAAGGTCACGGGGATAAGGAAAACCTCTCTGCCGAGAGTGTGGTAGGGCATCCACATATGTATTTGCCTGAAGCCGAGGCAGAGAATGTGCCAGCTGCCGTCCCTGCCGCAGATAAGGTCGCCGTGGCCTATGCCCTGAATAATTTCGGGGGCTTTGTTGCGGTTGGTGAGGACAGGGTTGCGGGCGTATCCCTCAAAGGGTCCCCAGACGGATTTTGAACGGGCGTATGTTATCATATGGCCGTACTCCGTGCCGCCCTCGGCTGCCATTAAATAATAATATTCGCCGATCTTATACATATGGGGACTTTCAAGATAGCGGCCTCCCGAACCTTTCCAGATACATTTGCTTTCGGAAAGCTTTTTTCCTGTGGCAATGTTTATCTCGCACTGAACAACGCCCCCCTCGCCGTTATCGTCCGTGCCGTTGCTGAGAAAATATGTTTTGCCGCAGTCAAACAGCAGAGACGGGTCAATGCCGTCACGGTCGATCTTAATGGGGTCGGACCATTCGCCGTAGATATCGTCGGTATAGACATAGAAATTTTCGTGGGTGGTGTCGTTGGTGGTGACCATATAAAATCTGCCGTTATTATGACGGATAGTGGGGGCAAAAACGCCTCCCGAGCTGTTCACCTTTTCAAGTTGAACCTGGGTTTTGCGGGTCAGCACATGGCCTATTTGCTTCCAGTTCACCAGATCTTCGCTTTCAAACAAGGGCACTCCGGGGAAATACTGGAACGAGCTGCACACCATATAATATTTTCCCTTTGCAAAGCAAACGCTGGGGTCGGGGTAAAAGCCTTTTATGACAGGATTTGTATAGCGCATTTTCAAAGCTCCTTACTTTCTGTTTTCAATATAACTTTTGATAAGTTCCGCCGCTGCGTCAACGGTCAGATGTTCGCTGTTTATACAAAGCTCGTAGCTGTCTGAAGCGCCCCATTTTGTTTCCGCATAATAGTTGTGGTAAGAGGCTCTTGCCTTGTCGACTTTAACTATACGCTGGGAGGCTTCTTTTATGGAAATATTTTCCCTTTTGGCGGTATATTCCGCACGGTAGGCGGGAGAGGCGGTGATGAAAATGCTCACCACGTCATAATCGTCTTTTAAAATATAATCGGCGCACCTGCCGACTATTACGCAGGGTCCGCTCTGGGCTGCGGCTTTTACTGCATTTACCTGCGCTTCATATGCAACAAGTTCAATGGGCTTGCCTGCAAAAAAGCCACCATTGCCCGCATTCATCACAAGGGAGTACAAAAGGCTGGAGGTGGGGGTCTCCTCGAAATTTTCCATAAAGCTGTCGCAAAGTCCGCTTTCCTTGGCGGCGTGAGTTATAAGCTCCTTATCGAAAAAGCCTATGCCCATTTTTTCCGCAAGGGCTTTGCCTATAAGTCTGCCGCCGCTGCCAAAGCGTCTGCCTATTGTGATTATTCTTGTTTTTTCCGACATATTATCATCCTCCCGAAAAAAGTCTTTACTTTATTTTGCCAAAGCCGGATGTTTTATTTATTATACCACATTGTGCACAAAATTGCAAGGGGGATTTTTGAGTTTTTTGTGGATATAAAAAGGGCGATGTGTTTTTTCGTGCTGTTTTTGATATTGTATTACTCGCACAAATCTGAATTTAGACATACTTTTCTATAAGTCGGCTTGTTATTTCTTCGCACTTTTCAATTAGTGAGCGATTACTTTGGATTATTACTGTAAAGTGCTTTAGTTCATCCTGATTATGTTCCCAGTCTTTTATATCCAATCTAAGCAATGTGAGAAGTAAATCACCTTCAAAATATGTAATATCAATAAGAGGTTCATTTTTCAAAATATCCACTGCTATTGGCAATATAAATCTCAGACCTATTTTTTGTCTTATTAAACATCTTATTTCCTCATTGGATAGGAATTTTAAAGGCTTTTGTCTTGCCTTATGACAGGTTGTTATAATTATAACATAAGAGTTAAGTTTAGGTTCACCCCAATAGTCGTTCTCTAATTCTTCTATCGACTTGTTAATATCTATCATAAAACTACACCTACAAATTTCGATTTTTCTTACTGAAAATTATGATATTGCCGCAACAATGTGTCAATAATAACCGAGCGTAAAATAGAAATCGCTGTCCTTTAAAAAGGACAGCGACACGATTATCATTTTCAGCCGTTAAGCTTCTTTGCAAGCTGGCTTTTCTTTCTTGCAGCGGTGTTCTTGTGCATAATGCCCTTGGCGCAAGCCTGGTCTACCTTTTTGATAGCAAGCTTTATCGACTCGGGAGTAGTCTCTGCATTAGCTGCTTTTATAACGGTCTTGAGATTGGACTTTATCATCTTGTTGCGCAGGGTCTTTTTCTTGATCACCTTTACACGCTTCTTAGCGGATTTAATGTTAGGCATAACTTATAAACCTCCGATTATCGTTCTTTTTTGATTTATATTTTACGGATTAAGGCAGCCAATATACTAATCTCTCGCCCCATTATGAACAATCTCTTGTCCATAATTCTAACGGAGATTAGTATGAAAGTCCCGGACACGTAGAAAGACTTTCACAAAGGCGTAAATGAACCGCCCGAAAACGTCTGTTAATCCAATTCGCAAACTTCTTTATTGTCGGCCAAAGAATTTGCTTTTATATTATACCATATTTTGCAATTATCTGCAAGTGACTATATGTAAAATTTTCATACGATTTTTATGGGTAACTTTAGATATTTTGCACATAATTATCTTAAAAAGTCTATTGAAAGGGAGTTTTTCAATGAACAGGAACAATTCCTCACGCACGGACCTTGCGGTGGAGATGATAAACACCGAAGCAAGCGGAATGCCCAAGGGTATTCGCAAGAGAGTGCGCAAAAGCTCGGTATGCACGGTGACGGAAATTATTGTGGAGGATATTCTTGCGGGGATAAAGATCGGCAAAAACAAGGGGAGGTACATTACCGTAGAGACCGACCGTCTTTCGGCTCATCCCGAGGATTTCGGGGAGCAGTCGGACAATATTGCGGCGGAGATAAAATCTCTTGCTCCCGACCTTAGCCGTCTGTTGGTGGTGGGACTGGGAAATGACAACATAACCCCGGATTCCTTGGGCCCACGCACGGCGGGACGGGTCATAGCCACACGGCACGTAGCGGAGAGCAATGCGGGGTCGGAGCTGGCAAGCCTTGATCTTTCCAGTGTTTCGGTATTATCGGCGGGGGTAATGGGGCAGACGGGGATAGAATCCTCGGAGATAATACAGGCGGTATGCGGCAAGGTGAATCCCACTTGTGTTATTGCCATTGACGCTCTTGCCTGCAGCGACATAAGCCGCCTGGGAACGACTATTCAGATAACGGATTCGGGAATTTCTCCCGGTTCGGGGGTGCAAAATAGGCGCAAGGAGCTTTCGAGGGAAACTCTCGGTATGCCTGTTATAGCGATCGGAGTGCCCACGGTAGTGGATATGCACAGCATTGTGCAAAACATTACAGGTTCGCCCCCCGACAAGCATTTACCCAATATGATGGTAACTCCAAGGGATATTGACAAAATGATTGACAGAACGGCGCATTTGCTGGCTTTTTCCATTAACAAGGCGGCTCAGCCAAATCTTTCCTCGGAGGATATTTTGTCTTTGATGTAGAATAAAAAAGCCTGTCAAAACAAGACAGGCTTTTTAATGTTCCACGTGGAACATTTATTCGCTTTTCAATATTTCAACTATACCGCTTGCAAGCTTGTACAGGTCGTCTTTATCGTAAAAATCCACCGAGATTGTTCCCCTGCCGCTGCCGTCGCCTGTTATTTTCGCTCTTCTTCCAATGGCTTCCATTATCTGTATTTCGGTTTCGGCGTAATAGTTTTTCATCCGGCGGCTTTCGGATGGCTTTTCGGGTGTTTCTTTTTTGCTCTCTTTCATGCCTTTTACAAGTTTTTCCGTTTGCCTTACGTTCAGGCCGTCTTTAACTATTTCCGTCAGTGCTGACTTCATTCCCTCTTCGGTTTCGGCAGAAAGAAGCGCTTTTGCATGACCTACGGTAATATTTCCTTTTTGCAGTGCCTCAAGGGCTGAGGACGGCAAATTCAGCAGCCGGAGGGAGTTGGCAATATAAGAACGGGATTTTCCCACTGCTTCCGCAACCCTTTCCTGGGTCATTTCATAGCTTTCCATAAGCTCACGGTATGCAACAGCTTCCTCCACCGGGTCAAGGTCGGCTCGTTGAACATTTTCTATAATAGAGATCTGTGCAACCTCTGAATCTGTAAGATCCTTGATTATTACGGGAACTTCGTCCATTTTAAGAATGCGGCAAGCCCGCCAGCGACGCTCCCCTGCAACAATCTGATAAGTCATTCCGTTGCCTGTGGGGCGGACTATAATTGGCTGGATAAGTCCGTGTTCTTTTATGGAGTCCGCCAGTTCTCTGATCGAATTTTCGTCAAAATTCTTTCGGGGCTGTCCTTTATTCGGTTCAATTTCCGAAACTCGCAATGTCATTACATCGCTGCTGTCAAGGGAATTATCCGCAAAAACAGCCTCTAAACCTGCACCAAGCGCCATTTTATTTTCCTCCCTTTGCCTTTATCGTGACTTTCTTTTTGGTCTGCTTTGGCTTTACATCCTTTACGCCGTGCCTTTTGAGCATTTCCTCGCAAAGTTTTTCGTAAGCCTCAGCTCCACGGGAAATCTTATCATAATAAATAACCGGCTTGCCGTAGCTGGGGGCTTCGGAAAGCTTCACATTACGGGGAATCACCGTTCTGTAGACCTTTTGAGGAAAATGCTTCTGAACCTCTCCTACCACCTGATTTGTAAGATTGAGCCGTGAATCAAACATGGTAAAAACTATTCCATCAATGTCAATATTGGGATTATAGCGCTTTCGAACCATTTTTATTGATTCCACAAGCTGTGAAAGTCCCTCCAACGAATAATATTCGCACTGAAGCGGTATAAGTACGCTGTCTGCGGCGCAAAGGGCGTTTACTGTCAGCAAAGAAAGAGATGGCGGACAGTCGATAAATATGTAATCATAGTCATTTTTTATAGTCAGCAGCTGCATTTTAAGCCTGTTGGAACGGTTATCCAGATTAACAAGCTCAATATCCGCTCCTGCCAATGAAGAAGTGCTGCTGATAAGAGAAACCCCTTTAAATGCAGTTTCTATAACACCTTCTTCTATTTTTCTCTGACCTATGAGAATATCATAAACCGTAACGGAAACGGTTTTTTTTCTTACTCCGAATCCGCTTGTGGTGTTTCCCTGTGGATCCATATCAATACAAAGCACCTTTTTGCCCCTGATTCCCACGGAAGCTGCCAGATTTACCACTGTAGTAGATTTGCCAACGCCGCCTTTCTGGTTGGCAACCGCAATAATTTTCGCCATTTTATCCTTCCTTTTGTCATTTTTAGATTTACTATATTTAATTATAACATCACTTGCTTTTTTTTGCAATTGACAAAGAATATAAAATTTAGCAAATAAAGCTGATACATTCTACAAATTTGTAAAATGGCAGCACGGTGCTGTGTTTAAATTATCGAAAATGTTCCACGTGGAACAAAAAAGGCACGAACATACGCTCGTGCCTAATTATTTTACTTCAATTGGGTATTCTCACAACATATTCTATGTATTCTTTTTCATTCTTTTTTGTTACTTCTGCATTTATTCCCGCTGCCTGCATTACCTCAATAGCGTGGTTAATAGTGTTCACAAATAAGCGCACGTCCCTGAATGCCCCACGGCATTTTTTTATTCTCCGCAGCTCCTTATCACGCTTCATCACATTGTCTATAAGTCTCTCAGTATTATCCACATTCAGTTTGCGTTCATATATCTCGCGTATTATATTCTCTCTCATTTCGTCGTTTTCCACTTTTAAAAGTGCCCGAGCGTGTCTTTCGGTAAATCCGTATTCTATAATTTTTATTCTATCATTCCTATTCAACCTTAAAAGTCTCAGCTTATTGGCAACTGCCGATTGAGTTTTTCCAAGTCTCACAGCCACGTCCTCTTGAGTAAGTCCGAAAAGGTCGATCATAACCTTAATAGCCTCTGCCTCTTCAAAAAAGTTTAGATCCTTTCGCTGCATATTTTCCACCAGGCTCATCATTGCCGATCCACGCTCGGTAGTTTCGATAACAATGCATGCAATTTCCGTCATTCCGCAAAGCCTTGCCGCACGCAGCCGTCTCTCCCCTGCCACAAGCTCAAACCCCACATCAACCCGACGCACTGTTATAGGCTGAATAAGCCCGTTTGTTTTGATACTTGCCGCCAGATCCTCCAGTTCCTCGCTGTCAAATATCCGCCTTGGCTGATTTGGATTGGGATAAATCCTGTCCATATCTATTTCAATGACTCTTCCCACCGTTTTTTCATTTAATATTGCCGAGCTTATTGCATCAAGTATTTTAAGCTTTGCAGCCGCCATAATATCAACCTTTCTTTGTTTATTTGTATCTCTGATATTATTTTAGCTTAATTTATTCTCAAAATAAAGATAAAAATTTCGGGAATTTACGGACAAACCCTTTAAAGTTCTCCGCAAATTTCCTTTTTCAATTCTTTTTTTTCATAATTTGTCCGCTGTTTCGGGGATATTTTGTCGGACAGGCTGATATTTTTCTTATTATCCCTGCTGCCCTTTTGTCCCCGCAGGGCAGGGAATATTGTATTATTTCTTCTATCTCTCCTCCAAGAATCTTTATGATTTCTTCCCCCTCCCTGAGATTTTCGTTAGGACCTTTCAAAGCTATAAACCTGCCTCCGACCTTTACAAAGGGCAGGCAGTATTCTGATAATACAGGCATTGCAGCCACCGCCCTTGCAATGGCTATATCGTACTTTTCTCTGTATTCTTCTTTTCTGCCTATTTCCTCCGCCCTGCCGTGAATACATTCCGCAGCCTCCGTTTCGGCCGAAACCTCTTTAAGAAAATTCACACGCTTATTCAGACTGTCGAGCAGTGTCACTTCAAGATCGCTTCTGTAAATTTTCATAACAAGCCCCGGAAATCCCGCACCCGTACCCACATCAATGACCCTTGCACCCTCTTCTATACCGCAAATTTTGAAAATCAACAAGCTGTCAAGAAAATGCTTTTCGGAAATTTCATTTGCTTCTGTTATCCCCGTAAGGTTCATAACCTTGTTTTTTTCTGCCAGCATCCATGCATATTTATCCAGCTTATCAAAACATTCCTTTGAAAGCTTCAATCCCTTTTCCTCAAATATACCCTCTGTGAATTTGTAGTTTAACATTATCCGTTCTCCTTTTTCAACAATTCAAATCAAGACTGCCCGAAACTATCTTTTTTTGACAGCCATATAATAAGCACGCTCACATCTGCGGGAGATACTCCCGAGATTCTTCCTGCCTGACCGATATTTTCCGGCTTTATTCTGTTCAGTTTTTCGACAGCCTCTAAGGAAAGTCCGCCGATCTTACTGTAATCCACATCACCCGGCAGTTTTTTTTCCTCCAGTTTCCGAACATGCTCTATTTCCATAAGCTGACGGGAAATATATCCTTCATATTCTATCCGCAGACTTGCTTGCTCCTTTACCTCATAGCTGAGATCCTGCCTGTCCTTGTCAAAGGGAACAAGATCGTCGTAACATATTTGAGGACGCTTTATAAGCTCCGCCATTTTTACTCCCCCGCTTACAGCCGCCGTCCCCTTTGAAATAAGCATTTCATTAAGTTCCTCACTTGGTGGGAGAGTAGTGCTTTTAAGTCTCTTTACTTCCCTTTCTATCTGCTCCTGCTTAATTAAGAAACTCTCATAACGTTCTCTGCTGATAAGCCCGATCTTGTAACCTGTGGGAGTAAGCCTCTCATCCGCATTATCCTGCCGCAGAATAAGTCTGTATTCGCTTCGGCTGGTCATCATTCTGTAAGGATCGCTGCATCCTTTCACCACAAGATCGTCTATAAGAGTTCCAATATATGATGACGAACGGGAAAGCACGATTTGATTCTCACCTTTTACGGAAAGCGCCGCATTTATGCCCGCAATCAATCCCTGTGCCGCCGCCTCTTCATAACCGGAGGTTCCGTTAAACTGACCTGCACCGTAAAGTCCTCTGACCGCCTTAAATTCCAGAGTAGCCCTCATTTCCAAGGGATCGCAGCAGTCGTACTCAATAGCATATGCGCTCCGCATTACCTCGGCATTTTCCAGTCCTTCAATAGTGCGCAGAAATTTTATCTGCACATCCTCGGGAAGAGATGAGGACATTCCCTGCAAATAATATTCATCCGTCCCCAGCCCCATAGGTTCAACAAAAAGCTGATGTCTCTCACGGTCGGGAAATCTCATTATTTTATCCTCGATCGACGGACAATATCTCGGACCTACTCCGCTTATCCTCCCCGAATACAGCGGCGAACGATGAATATTTTCTCTTATTACTCTGTGGGTCTCCTCATTTGTATGAGCCATATAGCAGGAAACTATATTTTTCATACCTTTTCTGTCGGTCTCAAAGGAAAAAGGCTGAATATCCTCATCCCCTTGCTGCTCTGTCATTTTAGAAAAATCAATGCTTCTTTTGTGAACTCTGCAAGGTGTTCCTGTCTTGAACCGCCTTACAGTAAGTCCTATTTTACGCAAATTTTCAGAAAGCAAATTTGCGGGCAATGTGGAATCCGGACCGCTTTCATAGGAAACCTGCCCGATATGTATAACGCCTTTAAGGTAAGTTCCCGTGGCAATTATGACTTTTTTAACATTATAAACCGCCCCCAGTGAAGTAACAACACTTTTTACGCAGCCGTCCTCCACTTTTATATCTGCGATCTCCCCTTGCTTTATGTCCAAATTTTCCTGTTTCTCACAAGTCTTTTTCATATATTCGTGATATCTTACCCTGTCCGCCTGGACACGCAGACTGTGTACCGCAGGGCCTTTTCCCCTGTTGAGCATTCTGCTTTGAATATAGCAAGCGTCCGCAGCCTTACCCATTTCTCCTCCAAGAGCATCAATTTCCCTTACCAGATGACCTTTGGCAGTTCCCCCGATAGAAGGGTTGCAAGGCATATTTGCGATCCCGTCCAAACTGATCGTAAAAAGCGCAGTTCTTGCGCCAAGACGCGCCGCTGCCAAAGCAGCTTCCACTCCCGCATGACCTGCTCCCACAACAGCAATATCATATTCACCCATAAAATAATTTTCCATGCTAAATCACCTCGACAGCATATCGCCGCAGCTAATTTGTTCCACGTGGAACATTTTTAAATTTTTTTGCTTTTATTTGCCCACACAAAAATGTGAAAACACCTCATTGATAACAGCCTCGTTTACTCTCTCCCCCGTAAGCTCCAGTAAACTGTTTAAAGCGTCGTCCAGCACAATATTTACAGCGTCCATTGTAACTCCGCCTTTAAGTGCCTCCAATGCCTCTTCTACAAATCCAAATGCCCTGTCAAGACAGATTTTCTGTCTCTCATTTACCGTAATATCATCATAAACACTTTCATTTTCCAAAAAAAGTTTTTCCAATATCCGCTGTAAATTGTCAAGCCCCTCTCCTTTTTCCGCTGAAATATCTATAACATTTTTAAATCTATCCTCAATATATTCCCTGTCTATTTTTCCTACTCTATCCGATTTATTAATGCAAGCAACTATTTTCACATTCCGAAGCTCACCGCACATTTTTATAAGCCGCATATCATCATCATTCAGCGCCTCCCCATTATCAAAAACCGCTATAATAAGATCGGCATTCTTTATTTTCTCCTCAGCCCTTTTAATGCCTATACCCTCAATAATATCCTCCGAACCTCTCAGTCCCGCCGTGTCCGAAAGCCGCAAAACAATATCACCAAGCCGCACACTTTCTTCGACAATATCCCTTGTCGTCCCCGCAATATCCGTCACAATGCTTTTTTCATACCCCGCAAGCAAATTCATCAGTGTGCTTTTCCCCACATTAGGCTTTCCTGCAATTACTGTTTCTATTCCCGCTTTAAGTATCCTTGTGTTATCATAAACCGCCGATATTTTCCTAAGCTCCCCCGAAATTTCCGTAAGCTCTCTTATTAATCCCTCTTCTCCTATTTCCGGAATATCCTCCTCCGGATAATCTACCCATGCCCCTATCTGTCCCAGAATTTTTACAATTCTGTCGGAATAAACTTTTATCCTCTTAAATAAAGTCCCCTCTTTAACACTTCTTGTCCGCCTGTAAACAGCGCTGCCCTCTGCAGAAATAATATCCATCACCGACTCTGCCTGAGTAAGAGACATTTTACCGTTGATGTAAGCTCTTTTTGTAAATTCTCCCGCCTGTGCAGGATACGCCCCCGCCTCCGAAATTCTCCGCAATATTTTCTCCGTAATATATATTCCCCCATGACAGGAAATTTCAACCACATCCTCCCCTGTATATGATCTCGGCGTGCGGTAAACTGTAATAACTCCGTCATCCATTCTATTGCCGTTTTCATCAACAACATTCCCGTAAGCACAGGAATACCCCTCCATTTCCGACGGCATACCTTTTCGGGAAATACATTCAAAAACCTTATCCGCAATTTTAATTGCATTTTCCCCCGAAATTCTTATAACACTGATTCCTCCGGCCGCCCTGGGAGTGGAAATTGCAGCAATTGTTTTATCCTCATAAATCATAATTATCCTGCCTTTGCGGCGTGCATCGCCGCCATTTTTTCACAAATGTTCTACGTGGAACATTTTAATTTAATATAATCAAAGGCAAGAGGACATAATTTCCTCTTGCCTCAGCTTGTCAAAAATTTTCATCTTAAAAATCAATTTTATCATAAAGACCGCTTTCTGTCATGCTGTCCTCCGGCTTGGGCTTTTTATAGTCCTTTTCAAAAGAGGTTTTCATCAGATCCATTGAAGAACGGCGCTCAATTTTTCTTTCGCCTCTCCTGTCATTTCTTCTGCCCGGTCCTCTGTCTCGCTTGTCATAACCGCCCTTTCTTTCGGGTCTTCCGCTGACAGAGGATATAACAACCTTTCTGTAAGGCTCTTCACCGGAGCTTTTTGAGGTAACTCCTTCAATTTCGCTTACAGCCGCATGAATTATCCGCCTTTCATATGGGTTCATAGGCTCTAACGTAAGGGTTTTCCCTGTACGCAGAACCGATTTTGAAATTTTTCTTGCCAATTCCTCCAGAGCCTCCTTGCGCCGCTCACGGTAGCCGCAGCAGTCAAGCGTTACCCTGTAGTATTCCTTATCGTTTTTGTTAGCAGCCATTCCCGCAAGATACTGCAATGAATCAAGGGTCTCTCCGCGTCTACCTATAACAGCTCCCGTGGTGTCGCCCTCAATATCAATAAGCGCTCCATCATCGTTTTCGGTTATTTTAAGCTCTGCGTCAATATCCATGCAAGCAAGAATTTTCTTGATATACTCCGCAGCGATCTCCGCCTTTGAAGGATTGTATTCTGCCGCAACAACTGCATTCTTTCTTCCTATTCCGAGGATTCCTTTTTTCTCCTCCTCAATTACGGTAAACTCTATTTTTTCGGGACTTGTCTTGAAAAACTCCGCCGCCATAGCCTTAGCCTCTTCAACGGTATTAGCGGTAAATTCCTTTCTCATACGGATAACATCCTTTCTATATATAGATTCAGCGCCGCCTGTAACTGCTTTGCTGCATTTTTACTGCAAAATATTGTCAAGTAATCGGATAACTGCTTATCAGTCCTCATCTTCTTTATAAACTCCGCCGTATTTTTCTGCTTGGCGTCGTCTTGCCTCGGCAATGATCTTTCTTTCATATTCTTTCATTTGGGAATTGCTGAGCTTTATCTCTCCATCGGAGTCGTCATCGGAAACCCCTGCTGTAGAAATACGCCTGCTGCTTGTATTATTTGCCTCATTCTGCTGTCTTAACTGTTCCTGAAGCATTTCATTGTATTTTTCCATAAATCCCGAACGCTTCTTGTTCTTATTTTTCAGCTTATCCTTTTCAATAAGCTTCTGAACATATTCGGGAGTGTAAATTTTATGAAGAACTATCATTTGAACAATTCCGACCAGCGATGAACAAGTCCAGTAAAAGCTTATGCCTGCAGGAAGAGAAAAATACAGAGGAACGTAAAATATAGGCAGAACATAGAATATAATGTTCATACTTCCCATCTGCGCTGCCGCCTCAGGGTTAAGTTTTTTCTGCTTGCGGTTATTGTATAATGTAGTGCATATCTGAACAAGTCCGGATAATAAAGGAATCATCAGCAGCCCCACAGAAGCCGCTGTCCAGACGTGTCCCTCCTGAAAAACAGTATTGGGCGAAACTCCCAGATCAATAAATCCAAAGAGCATATTGTCAAAATCCAGTATTTTTTGAACCACATCAGCACCAATACCGTTGTCAGTAAACAGACTTGGATTTTCCTTGACAGACTGTAAAATAAACAGCTCGGGTCGTGATCTGAAGCTGCTGTTGCCCTCAAATAAAGGAGCAGCCACATTTTTAAGTGCCTCCATGGTGTCCTTGCCTATCCTTACAACATGGGTCAAGGGCTTGTACACCACGTCTATCATACCGAAAAGCACAAACATCTGCAAAAACATAGGCAGACAGGATGACATAGGATTAATATTCTCCTCTGCATACAGCTTCATCTGTTCCTCTTGCAGCTTTGTGGGATTATTGGCATATTTTTTCTTCAGACTTTCCAGCTTAGGTGCAAACGCTGCATTTGCCGCCACCATTTTCTGCTGTTTTACCGACAAAGGAAACAGCAAAATCCTCATAATTACCGTAAATATGGCTATCGCAATACCGTAATTTTTAACCAGTGAATATACCGGCCACATAATAAAACCGAGTATGCTGCCTATAAGCTCCGAAATAAAACCCATATTGCCTCACTTAATTTCTAAAATTCCATTTTTTTATTATAATGTCATTTTTTTCAGGAAAATATTCCCGCAAACCTGACGAAAAAAATATATAAAAGCATTCAGATACAATTCACACACTAATTAATTAAATTGTCTCGTCCTGCGATTTTTCTTTTTTATAATACAACAGATCGAATTTCTCCGGAACATAGTCTACCCCTCCTCTTGACCAGGGGTTGCACCGCAAAATTCTCCACGTTCCCAGCACCAGACCTTTAACGGGTCCATGCTTCATCAAAGCGTCCACTGCATAATGAGAGCAGCTGGGATAATACTTGCATCTGGGCGGAAAACATGGGGAAATAAACTTCTGATAGATCTTTATGGGAATTATAAGAATCCCCTTAATTATTCCGCTGATTTTTTCCCGTATCATTGCTTTTCCTCACAGGCTTTTTACGGCTCGGATCCTTCATATGAGGAATAACCCTGCCCTTAAAAAAGCTTACAACATTATAGCTCTTGCAGCTTACACTGCCCGCCCTTGCAGCAACGATCATATCAAAGCCCACCGGGAAATCCTTTTCGCATTCCCTGTAAGCCTGCCTTATAACACGCCTTGCTCTGCTTCTTTTAACGGCGTTGCCTATTTTCTTTCCCGTGGAAATTCCTATGCGGTTGATATTCTTTCCGTTTTTCCTGTAATATACCGTGCATATCCCGCAGGAAACAAAAAATCCTTTATTGTAAAGCCTTGTAAAATCCTTGTTGCTTTTTATCCTGACAGTGTAGAGCATAAAAAACTCCTTTCTAAAAAATATGACCACAAATGCGGTTTGTGGTCACAAATTTCAGAAACCGTTTACCAATTATCAGTAGGTAAGTGTCTTTCTGCCCTTAGCGCGTCTGCGGGACAGTATCTTTCTGCCGTTTTTGGTGGACATTCTTTTCATAAAGCCGTGCTCTTTTTTTCTGTGGAGCTTCTTGGGCTGATAAGTTCTTTTCATAATTTCTCCTCCTTTGGATAAAAATTTTATTTAAGGGGAATTTTCACATTAAAAATAGAAATACCCTATCAATGTTAAATTATAACTCAAAACACCCCTGTCTGTCAAGTGTTTTTATTAAATTTCTTAAAATTTTAATATTTTAAATGGTAAGAAAAATTTTTCGGGCAATTTTATTGTGAATTTTTAATAAAAAAACTGCATAAAGATTGGATCTTACTACCGAAAATCAAAATAAATAATTGTTTAAGCCTTTGGAT
>CAMWIR010000049.1 GCA_947174365.1 uncultured Ruminococcus sp.
CTATTAAAACGATTTTAGACGGATTCGTAACCCCTATTAAAAGAGCTGTTCTTTTAACCACCTACATTATATCACATTTGGGTAAATTATTCAATACACAAACTCCACAAAAACAGCAATTTGTTTTTGTAAATATTCACAAATCCAATTTTAGCCTCTGTCACCCAAAGGAATGTATTTCCTCTCCTTGCTCACATTCTTATAAGCGGGGCGGATTATCCTCCTGCCCGTCATAGCCTCCTCAAAGCGGTGAGCGCACCAGCCCGGCATTCTGGAAACCGCAAACAGCGGCGTGAACAGCTCCTGCGGAATGCCCAGCATTTTGTAAACAAAGCCCGAGTACATATCCACATTGGCGCACATCTGCTTGGTTTTCCCCGTCACCTCAAGGAAAAGCTCGGGGGTCAGCCGCTCTATCGTTTCAAGCAAGCGGAACTCCGCCTCGAATTCGCTGCCCACAGCCATTTTTCGTGCATTGTCCTTTATAATTACAGCTCTCGGGTCGGAAAGGGTGTACACTGCGTGACCCATACCGTAAATAAGTCCGCTGCCGTCTCCTGCCTCTTTGCGGAGTATCTTCCGCAGGAAATCGGCGACCTCGCCCTCGTCCTCCCAGTTTTTCACATTCTCCTTAACACAGTTCTGCATTTCGGTAACTTTAAGGTTAGCGCCGCCGTGACGGGGTCCTTTAAGAGATCCTATAGCTGCAGAATATGCGGAGTAGGGGTCTGTTCCCGAGCTTGTAAGAACACGGCAGGTAAAGGTGGAGTTGTTTCCGCCTCCGTGCTCCGCATGAAGCATAAGGCAAACGTCCAGCAAATGCGCCTCCTCGGGAGTATACTGCCTGTCGGGGCGCAAAAGGGAGAGAATAGTCTCCGCCGTGGAAAGCCCCGGTATAAGCTGGTGCATGAACATGGTCTTGTGATCGTAATATCTCTGCTTTACATGGTAAGCCGCAACCATTATCTCGGGCATTTTGGCAATTATCGACACCGCCGTGTCCACCTCGTGCCCGGGGGAGCAGCTGTCGGGGTCGTCGTCATAGGAATACAGCGCCAGCACCGACCGTGCCATTTTGTTCATGATATTTTTTGAGGGAGCTTTAAGTATCATATCCTCGAAAAATCCGAAGGGAAGCTCCCTGTGCTCGTCAAGGGTATTCCTCAGAGAAGTCAACTGCTCCGCCGTGGGCAGATCGCCGCCCAGAAGCAGATACACTATTTCCTCATAGCCGAAGCGGTTTTCCCGAACAGCATTCTCCACCAGATCGGTAATGCTGTAGCCTCTGAACACCAGCCGTCCCTCGTCGGGGTATTTTTCCCCCTCGTTGAGCACATAGCCGTGAACGTTGCATATATTGGTTACCCCCGCCAGAACTCCCGAACCGTCGGCATTTCTGAGGCCGCGCTTAACGCCGAACCTGTCATATAAAGAGGGGTCTATACTGTTATTGTCCTTATACGCCGTATACAAATCATTTTTTTCCATTTATAAAACACCGCCTGATTTTTAACATCTTGCTTCCTGCCTCTAACACTCTGTCAGCACAAACATATCATATATGGCTCTTATAGCCGTTTCAAAATCCTCTTCCTCAACGCCTATGATAATGTTAAGCTCGGAAGAACCCTGGTCGATCATCTTCACATTTACACGGGCGTGAGCCAGCGCACTGAACAGCCTGCCCGCAGTGCCCCGTGCCTTGCGCATACTTCTGCCCACTACCGCAATAAGAGCGAGGTTGTTTTCTATCTCCATTTTGTCGGGGTGGCAGCGGAAGTTTATCTCGTCCAGCACCGCCTTTTCCTTGCCCACAAGAGCGTCCGAGTTTACTATAATGCTCATGGTGTCGATACCCGAGGGCATATGCTCAAAGCACATATTGTTTTTCTCCAGCGCACGCAGAACGTTCTTGCCGAAGCCCACCTCGGAGTTCATCATGTCCTTTTCTATCTGGATTACCGAAAAACCCTTCTTGCCCGCAATTCCCGTTATGGTATAGCGGCTTGTTTCGGCTGTGTCGGAAACTATAAGAGTGCCCTTGTCCTCGGGGCGGTTGGTATTCCTTATATTAATGGGAATGCCCGCCTTGCGCACGGGGAAAATAGCGTCCTCATGCAATACGCCCGCTCCCATGTAGGCAAGCTCCCGCAGCTCCCTGTAGGTAATTGTGGTAATATTTCTCGGATGATCGACAACTCTCGGGTCTGCTATCATAAAGCCGCTGACATCCGTCCAGTTCTCGTAAATAACCGCATTTACGGCATTTGCCACAATAGAGCCTGTAATATCCGAGCCGCCTCTGGAGAAGGTCTTTATGGTATCGTTGGGCATTGAACCGTAAAATCCCGGGATAACGGCGTTTTCGCACTTTTCAAGGCGGGGCACCAGCCTCTCCCTTGTAGCCTCAAGGTCGAAAGCGCCCTGCTCGTCAAAGCGGATAAATCCCGCAGGGTCGATAAATTCAAAGCCAAGAAGCTTTGCCAGGATTATAGAGTTAAGGTATTCCCCGCGGCTTGCGGCATAGTCACGTCCCGCCCTGTGAGCAAAGGCATTTTTTATCCCCGCAAACTCGCTTTCCAAGGACATATCCAGCTCCAGCTCTCTGATTATCCCGTTGAACCGCTCTTCAATAGCGGCAAAGGCGTCGTCGAAGCTTTCGCCTCTGGCAGCGGTATCGTAGCAGCTGTAGAGCATATCTGTGACCTTCATATCTCCCGAAAATCTTTTACCGGGGGCGCTTGCCACCACAAACCGTCTCTCGGGCTCCGCACGGACAATATCCGCAGCTTTTCTCAGCTGTCCTGCATCGGCAAGAGAGCTTCCGCCGAACTTTACTACCTTTGTTTCCATAAAAATCTCTCCGTAAATAATTTATTTGTGTACTGTCCCGGCAACAGCCGGCTTTAGACAAATTGTAACAGTACCCTTTGACTGCATACACTTATACATATTATAATTATACCTTTTTTTCCAGATTTATTCAATTGCCATATAAGACAAATTTTTTCCCCTTTTAGACAAACCTTTATTTACAATTAACAATATTATCGCTCAAACGCCGCCGGGCTTTTTTCACTCAAACACCGTGAATGGCTTGTTTTTGATTTTAATTAATAATTGGTTTTATATCTGCTTAAAAAAGATACCATGATAAATAATACCTAATTTAAATAGCCGTTTCGGCAGGTGTTAAAACAATGAATAGGTAAAATATCCCGTATTGTATACTACAATTATATATAGGCGGTGATTTTAATGATAGAGTGGTTTGACCCCGATTATATTTCGGACAGAATAGCAATTCTGCGGACACGCAAAAATATTTCCGCAAGGGATATGAGCTTCAGCCTCGGGCAAAGTCAAAGCTACATAAACAACATTGAAAATAAAAAAGCTCTGCCTTCTATGCAGATGTTTTTGGAAATATGCAGGTTTTTGGAGATAACCCCAAGGGATTTCTTTGATGACAGCATTTCCGACCCGTGGGCATTGTATGTGGCGGAGGATATTCTAAGCAGCCGTTCACCCAAACAGCTTCGGCTTATTTCCGATCTTATGAAAGAAATGAAATAGTCGGAACCAATCAATACTTTTTAACGTCACCGAACAGCAGGATACCTAACACATCAATATGATACAGCAAATCAGCTTTGCCATTTTATTTTTTCAGCGCCTCACTCATTATCAGCAGGGCATTGGACTTTTCGGGGGATAAGGTTCGGTAATTTTCCAGCAGCTGCCGCTCGCTTTTGCAAAGATATGCGCATTCGGTATCGTCGTTGAATATCTCCGCAAGGGACGAACCCAAAGCCTCGGTCAAACGGCGCAAAGTTTCAATAGTGGGCTGCCTTATGCCCTGCTCAATGCCCTTGATATGCTGCCCGGACACTCCCGTAAGCTGTGTAAGGCGATATACGGTCATACCTTTTGCTTCTCTGAGCTGCTTCAGCTTCTTGTAGTATTCCATATAACTTTCCCCCCTTCGGTTTAGGTTAATTTCATTATACACCAAAGCGGCAGGAAAAATAATGCCCAAAAGGGCTTGAAATTATTCACTTTTAGGTATATAATAATAAACGAACGGAGGTAATTTTTATGGAAATATTTACTGTTAGCCTGTTCGGTCACCGAAAACCGGAAAACCTTCCGGAAACCGGAAAAGCCCTCGAACGCCTTGAACAAATGGCGTGCGAGCTTATACGCCAAAAGGACTATGTGGAATTCCTTATAGGGCGTGAAGGAGATTTTGACATATCCGCCGCCTCGGCAATAAGAAAAGCCATGGCAAAAACGGACTACGGAAACGCCGCTCTGATCCTTGTTCTGCCCTACATGAAAGCGGGGTTCAGGAAGAACAGGGAAAAGTATCTGAATTATTACAGTGATGTGATGATATGCCATGATTCCGCCAAGGCGCATCATAAATCGGCAATCGGCATTCGCAACAAATATATGGTCGACCGCTCCGATCTTGTTATCTGCTGTATCGAACACAAAAAAGGCGGCGCATACAAGGCGGCTGAGTATGCAGAGGGAAAGGGCTGTGCCGTTACGAATATTTTCGAATGCGAGTAAAAGCGCGGCGGCACTTTTACAAGTGAATGTGTTAAATCTTAATAATGAATTTACGGTCACAGAGCATGGGCAAGCGTTTTACGGACGGTGAGCCTTGCTCTGTATTTTTTTGCTTATTTTAATGCTTACTTGTGAAATGTCCGTAGATTTTTGGGTGAAAATGTTGCAAAAAATTTGAAATCGGTTTATAATGTACATATACGTCTTTTTAAATTTAAAACATAAAAATCTCAAAGGGGGAAAACAATAATGGAAGAAACAATAATGCTTTGTGAAAAATGCAGCAGCGAAATGACTTATTTTCAAAGAGGGTTGGCCTGCGGTTGGGAATGCCCGAATTGCAGCCGGAACATAGTTACTACTTATATCAGCCCGATCTATACGGATAAAAGCACCTACACGATCCACTTATGCCCCGGGCAAGCGCCCTCCGTTAATTCATTGAAAGTCATTTCCGAAATAATAAATGAAAATTATCTCAATGCCAAAAGACTTATGGAATCTGCTCCTGCTGCTGTGTTCGGCGGCAGGGCTTTTGAAGTATGCAAAATTAAGGAACAGCTTGAAGAAGCCGATATTAAATTTTTTATTGAGCCGGATTTTCCGTATTAATTTATAAAATTTCAAAAGCAATGCAAGACGTCAAGGTCAATCGGTAATGTTTTTTGCATTCCGCATTTCCGGGAGCTTTCGGGAATGCGGTTTTTGATCTTGCCTCTATTGGTAACAACCACAAAAAATGCCAAGTAAAATTTGTGCAATGTGCGGAATACACAAAAAAGCAAAATGGGGACTTGAAAAAAATTTACAGATGTGCTATAATATAATGTGGTAGACTTACGGCGGCTTTTTTGGCAGCTACGGTCATATTGTATAGGAAAGGACGGACAAAAATGGGCAAGAACATTATCCTGTACGGCCCTCCGGGCACAGGTAAAACATACAACTCGGTCAACTATGCGCTGTCGATCATCTACAACATTCCCATAGATGTGGTAATGAAGAAGGATTACAACGCCATGCTCGACCGGTACAACGAGCTGAAAAACAGCTTCGGGCAGATAGAATTCACCACCTTCCACCAGTCCATGGGCTATGAGGAATTTATTGAGGGTATCAAGCCGGTGTTTCTCGAGACCATGAACGAGAGAGGCGAGCGCACCAGAAAAAAAGAGATGGTTTATGTAGTTGACAAGGGAATTTTCCGCGAATTCTGCCAGAAAGCCTCCGAGCACCCGGACGAGCGGTTTGTATTCATCATTGACGAGATAAACCGCGGCAATATCTCGAAAATTTTCGGTGAGCTTATTACGGTAATTGAGCCCTCCAAGCGTTTGGGAGAGCCGGAGGAGGTAAAGGTCAGACTTGCCTACTCCCAGGAGCCTTTCGGAGTGCCCTCAAATGTTTACATAGTGGGGACGATGAACACTGCCGACCGCTCTATTGCATTGCTTGACACGGCTATACGCCGCCGTTTCGACTTTGTGGAAATGCTGCCGAGACCCGACCTGTTCAGCGATACATTTGTGGAGGGCGTCAGCGTGGAGGAGCTGCTGGCCACCATAAACAAGCGTGTGGAGATCCTCTGCGACAGAGAGCACACCATAGGTCACGCTTACTTTATGAGCCTCAAGACCGAGCCTACCGTGGCAAGACTGGGGGCTATATTCAAAAACTCCATAATTCCTCTTTTACAGGAATATTTCTACGGAGACTATCAGAAAATGCGCTGGGTACTGGGGGACTACAACAAAGAACCCGAGGAGCAGTTTGTCAAGGCTCTTGCCATTGACTACAAGAAAACCTTCGGCGAGAATGTGGAGCTTTTCCTGGATGTGGACGATACCTATGAAATAAATGACGCAGCGTTCTGGAATATCGAAGCTTATAAGAAATTGCTGTGATAACGGCGGAAGCTTTCGGCTGAAAGCCTGATATAACGGCATTATTTTCTTGCCTCTTGCTTCTTTTAACGGTGAGGTGAATTCTAATTGGGAAAACGTGACAGATACAAAATAACCGAGTCCCAGTTTTTTACTATAGCGGGTTCGAGCGAAAGGGAAAACGGCGTTCCCCTGCCCGAAGAGCTGTTCTGTATGCTGGAGGATTTCTGCCTGGATAAGAAAATGCCCGACCCCAGGGGTATAAACAGCTATATGCTCTCCCCCGAGGGCGAGGGAAATGAACGGATACTGCGGGCGGGCGGCTACGTGGGAGCAATGGTATTCAAGGACGGCACTCAGATCGAGCTGCTGCCCATGCTTACCGCAAAGGACAAGCAGGGGAATACGCTGTCCAACAAGCGTATTCTCCTTAATATGCTGAAATCCATGAAGACGATCCCTCTTACGAACTACAATCTTAACAGCAGGGCGGCGGAAAATCTTAATATTTTCGAGACCTTTATCCTTGCGTTTATAAACGAGGTCTACGGGATAGTCAAAAACGGCTTGAAGCAGTGCTACACGCCTTATGAAAATAATGAAAATTTCCTTAAAGGAAAGGTAATTTATGCCAAGCATGCCACAAAAAATTTTGCCCACAAGGATAAATTTTATGTGCAGTATGACGTGTTTACCATTAACAGGGCGGAAAACAGGCTGATAAAATCCACGCTGAAATATCTGAAAAACATCACCTCCTCCGCAAGAAGCCGCAACAGGCTGGAATCGCTGATAGCGAATTTTGACGGAGTGGATTATTCCACCAATTATGCGGGGGATTTTGCGGCGACTGTTATAGACAGAAGTATGCAGGGGTACAGAAACGCTCTGCGGTGGGCGGAGATATTTTTGCTCAGCCGCTATGTTACGGTTACCACGGGGCGGAATGTTGCCTATGCGGTAATATTCACCACGGGCGAACTGTTCGACAGCTACACGGTTTACAGCCTTGGCAAAATGCTGGACAACCAGCGCTTTAAAGCGGAGATCCAGAAAAAGCACTATCCCATGCTCAATAAGCCCATGCCAAGAGACAGCGCACAGGCGCTGGCTGTAATGACCATGCGGGAAACGGGAATGCGTGTGGTTTTCGACTCAAAATGGCAGGAGCTTAATGCCAACGACCCAAACTGCGGTATCTATCAGACGGATATTTACGATCTGTATAATTTACTGGAAATGTACAGATCGGATAATGTTTGCTACATATATCCCTTAGCGGGGGAGTTGGGGGAGGACAGGCGAGAGATATGCTTCAGGAATGAGGACGGTGTACTGGGCAGAGTTTGCTTTGTGGACATAGGCGACATGGAAGGCAGTCTGCGGAGCGTGCTGGAGCATATTTTCGGAAATCTGACCATTTCCAAGGATATAAGCAAAAACAGATAGCGGCAAAGGGTTCATATGCCTGCCGATAGTTAAAGGATATTTCCCCGGCTCTTTTTCGGAAAGGGTCGGGGAGTTTTGCCGGATTTGTTATGAATAATTTACCTGCGCATTTAAAATTACACAGGACGTATTGACAAACATTTTTAAATCCTGTATAATATAAAAAAGGATGGTGTTAAAATGTCCGATCAAGAACTTTGCACGCAATACGAGCTGATCGTAACGCTGTTAAAAAGTGACAAACAGGATAAAGTAATAGAAATTCTTGAAGACGCTATTGAGCGTATTAAGGGCACATCCAACAAAGACAGTAAGGAATCGGCTAACAGCTGATCGGTGTAATGCCGGTGGTTATAAAGGTGTAAAGCTTATTTCAAGGCTTTGCACCTTTTTATTAGCTTTTCCGCATTATTGATAAGGAGGCGATTCTATGAACGCAGCCAAAAAGCTTTTCCGCTGCCGTGATCCTTTTGACACGGAAAATACAAGGGAACTGTTTTTCGAAGCTATGAGAGATAACCTGACTTTTCAATACGAAAACTGTCCCGAATACAGACAGATTCTCCAAAGCAGAGGATTTTCCCCGGAGGATATGCGCTGCTATGAGGATACCCAAAAGATACCTCCGCTGCCTACGCTGTTTTTGAAAAAACATCATCTTCGGAGTATGTCTGAGGAAAAATGCCTCATAACCGCTACTTCCTCGGGCACTTCCGGGAATTCTTCTGCGAAGAGCGGAAATTTCAGCGAGATAAGCTTTGACACAAAGGGGCTGCTTTTAGGGCTTGATATGGTAATGACGGTTTTCGGGAGAATGGGTGTTCTTTCGCCCGTGCCCGTGAACTATATCATAATGGGCTACCGTCCCCACAAAAGCAACCGCACGGCGGTCAGCAAAACAGCTTTCGGGTTTACCCTGTGCGCCCCTGCCATAAGGCGGACTTATGCGCTGAAAATGGACGGCGGAAAATATCTGCCCGACCTTGACGGGGTTATAACGGCGATAGAAAAATACAGCCGCTCCCCTTTTCCTGCGAGGTTTATCGGGTTTCCCTCGTATATGTACTTTGCGCTGAAATTAATGGAGGAACGGGGGATAAGGGTGCGGCTGCCTGAAACTTCAATGATAATGCTTGGGGGCGGGTGGAAGCAGTTTTACAAGGAGCAGCCGGAAAAACACGTTCTTTATGAGCTGGCGGAAAAGGTTCTGGGCATTCCCGAGGAACGGATAATCGAAAGCTTCGGGGCGGCGGAGCATCCTATATTATACTGCGACTGCAAAAATCATCACTTTCACGTGCCCGTTTACAGCAGGGTCATTATCCGTGATACGTGCACTTTAAAGCCGCTGAAAACGGGCGAGATTGGGATAGTGAATCTGCTTACGCCCATGGTAAGGGCAACGCCGATACTCAGCGTTATGACCGATGATTTAGGAGTTTTGCATGAGGGAGAGGAATGCGGCTGCGGCATTCGCTCGCCATATCTTGAAATAATCGGCAGAGTAGGTATCAAGGATATAAAGACCTGTGCGGCGGGTGCAGAAGAGTTTCTTAATTCTAAATGACGTTCAAAGCCAAACTTTTTACGACACGGAAGTCTTTAAAAGAAATCCTGACATAACGAACGGTAAAAATATAAATAACTTTATTGGATTTATAATATGAACAGTGAGATTGAATTAACGATCTCACTTTTTTATTTTACAGCATTTATCATTGCACGGAGCAGCTCTATAACATCTTTTTTGCCCGAAGCGGAAAGCTTATCCGCAATGTTCAGCAATTCCCGCTGCTCCCGTGAAAGATTGCTGTGGGTAAATCCCCGTTTGTCGTTGGTAAGTCCCGCAATATAGTCAAGGCTGACGTTGTAGTATTTTGCAAGTGCAATGGCACGTTCAAACGAGATCTCATTTGCACCCTTTTCATATAAGCTGTAATATTGTTTTGTTGTACCGAGGTATTCGGCAACCTCCGCTTGTTTTTTGTCGCTGTCCTCTCTTAGATCGCGTATTCTTGGATAGTGCGCCATTTTTATCACATTCCTAAAAATTATTTTAAAATATTTTATCATATTTAGTTATTTTAGTATTGACAAGTTACTACATCTTATGATATAATATGATAAAGTTATTATATATAGTTACTTAATATAATAAAAATAATTATATATAATTTATAATAATTTAAAAGGAGAAATAAATATGGCAGGCAAAAAATGTCCAAACTGTGGCAATGCAACTTTTTTTACAACGTCTACAGGAAGGGCTTGCAGCAAATGCGGATATAAAATGACTGTTCCGGCAAATGCAGGAAAGGGCGGCAAAGGTTCAAAATGTTTAAAATGCGGTATGTTTACCGTATTTAACGGTGTTTGCAGAAACCCTAAATGCGGAGCTAAATACGGAAAATAATTAAAGGAGGACTTTACAATGACAAACGAACAAAAGAAAAAATGTCATGCGATAATTCACGCTGCTTCGGTATCGGCAGCAGGGGTGGGTGCAGGTTTGGCTCAAATTCCGTTTTCCGATAATGCGGTTATAGTCCCGATACAGGTAGCAATGATTATTTCGCTTGGCAAAGTTTTTGATCTGTCAATAAGTGAATCTGCCGCTATGTCAGCTTTAACTACCGCCGCCGCAAGCACAGTAGGGCGAGGAATGTCACAGATTTTGATCGGTTGGATTCCGGGTGTCGGAAATGTTATTAATGCTTCAACTGCTGCCGGTGTAACGGAAGCTGCCGGTTGGATAATTGCAAATGAATTTGACAGCCAATAATAAAAAAACGCTGTACAGCTATATCTATGGAAACGCTGATTAAATCGCCTTAAACAGTTTTTAAAGTTTACAAATGGCTATGGAGGCGGCTTTTCCCCGCCTACGGCGGAGGAAAGCCTTTAATCGGCAGTTCCCTATTGAATTAAAAAAATTTTGTCATAAAACGGAGGATTGAAAATGGATGGCATTTTAGTAATCATTTACGCCATAGCAGGAACAATTGCAGTAGGCTATGTTAAAACCAATATATTTGGTGTTATGGCTGAGTTCACGACAGATGATGTGTTCACGCATTTTGTTAAAAAAATTATTACGGGAGTTATTTTTGGTTGGCTTGCAATACCTATTGCAATCCTCCACAAGCTTATCTTTAACAGGGATTGAAAAAACAATATCCGCCGTATCTCAAAAGGTGCGGCGGATATTTTTAGGCAAAACGATTGACATTTTATCTTTGTCCATGATATAATTAATGCAAATATAATTTAGGAAAAGATGTTTATTGCGAGCATAGAATCCGATCCTGCCGTAAATAGGAAACACCCTTATGAAAGGCAAGATTTCAACAATATTTTATAAATGAAAAGGGGAGTTGCTGAATGATACTTGCGGGCGGAAAGATTTACGAGCAGACGGAGCAGGAACGTATCCTTGAAGGGCTTGAAGAGGAAATTGCAGCGACATTGGCGGGAGAGGAACTTGACAGGGAGGTTGTCATCAATGCGGCAGATGCATTCGGGGAAAAGATACGCCGTGGGGATTATGACAAGATTATTCGTGAGGCTGTCAGTGAAAAAGCGGAAGAATATATTGCCAAAGCAGCGGCAATGATGAGCAGAGAGGCTTTGGAAATGCGGATAAAGTCCGAGCTTGGAAATGATATCGGCGAGAGGGAAATTTGCCCGCCCTTTGGGGTAAAGCGTGCAAAACTGCGGCTTTATCCGCTGGGGGTGCTTTTTCACATTGCGGCGGGGAATATGGAGGGACTGCCCGCATTCAGCGTTTTAGAGGGGCTTCTGACGGGGAATGTGAACATCTTAAAGCTGCCGAGGGCGGACGGAGGATTGACTGTGGAGATCTTTCGTGAGATGATAAAAACAGAGCCGAGGCTGAAAAAATATGTTTATATTTTTGACACGCCCTCCACGGACATTACAGCCATGGAAAAAATGGCTGCCGCTGCAAACGGCATTG
Source organism: uncultured Ruminococcus sp. (assembly GCA_947174365.1). GTDB lineage: Bacteria > Bacillota > Clostridia > Oscillospirales > Ruminococcaceae > Huintestinicola. The sequence continues at coordinate 11,887 of CAMWIR010000049.1, forward strand.
CGGTATGGGGCGGAGATGAGGCGGTAAGGGTTGTGCGGCGGCTGGCAAAGCCGGGAGTCAGACTCATTGAATGGGGACACAAGCTGGGGTTTGCGTATATTTCGGGATATGAGGATAAGGAGCGGGAGCTTTCGGCGTTGGCGGAGCATATTATTTCCACAAAGCAGCTTTTATGCAGCTCCTGTCAGGTGATATTTATTGACACGGAGGATATGGGAGAGACCGAAAAATTCTGCGAAGAATTTTTGCCGTATCTTGAAAGGGCTGCCGAAAAAGATAATGTAAGAGACATTGGAGCAACTGCGGAAATTTCCCTGAAAATGTACTCGGATGAGCTGGAAAAGGCTATAGGGGCAGGTACGGAAAAAAAGGTATACAGGGGGAAAAATTGCAGCGCGGTAAGCACGGTGAGCACGACTGCCTGCGGAGGGGGCTTGGAGCTTTCATATATGCATGGAAACTGCCTTGTCAAGCCCTTGCGGGAAAATGACATTGTAAAGGTTTTACGCAAAAGCAAGGAATATTTGCAGACGGCGGGGCTTATCTGCGAAAGAGACAGGCGTGAGCGGCTGGAAATGCTGCTTATTAAGGCGGGCGTGTGCAGGGTCATGGGGGCGGGGAATATGTCCGAGGAAATTATCGGCGGCAGTCATGACGGGGAATTCGGACTGCGAAGATATATGCGCATGGTAACAGAGGCAAGAGGGTAAGAAGCAAGAGGCAAGATTTTTGGATTTAAAGTAAATTGTTAAATTTTTGTAAATTCCTAAATTTTTTAAAAAATTTTGAGAAATTTTGCCTTGCCCGGTTGTATTATAAGTAAAGGAACTGCTGATTAAAGACTTCTTACCCGCCTACAACGGGTAGGAAACCGTCATAAATGGCCCTTTGTTAAATAAAAAATATTTTTAAGCGATTTAATCAGCGCTTCCTAAAGACTTTAAATTAAAGGAGCGTGCTTTATGAAATTCGGAAAATTTATTGCGGCAGCTTTGGCTTTGACCTTATCGGCGACGGCACTGCCGGCAAATTTGCCAAGTCCTGCGAACACAGTTTACGCAGCCGACACGGAAAAAGCGGAAAATGCCGAGACCGCTGCTATGAGAAAGGCTATGGCGGAGGTCAAAAAAAGAATGAATATCGGGAATGACTTTGACGACTTTGACTATGACACCGAGACCCGCTATGATACCACCTATTACCGCTTTGGCTGGTATAAACACGAGGAACAGGACGGCAAAACAGTACTGGTCGAGAAGATAATAGCCGAATATTACAACGGCTTCATAAGCGGCTATGAGCATTACGACCGCTCAAGCGGCAGAAATAAGCCTGCCTTTTCAAAGCTGACAGTTGCCGAGCAGGAAGAATATGCAAAGAAGTATTTTTATATGCTCAATCCCGATATAAAGGGAAATGTTGTTTTTGTGCGGAGCAGCTCGGACTATGACCTTTTCGGCAGCACCGCCAAATACAGAATATACCGTGAGGAATACGGCATTGACCTTGACGAAAACCGCGGCTATATTACCGTTGACAAGGATACGGGGGATCTGGTGGAATTTTCCCTTGACTGGTGGTCGGAAGCTGTTATCCCCGACGCCGAAAAACGGCTTTCCGAAAGCGAAATTACCCAAAAATTCATAGAGGGGGGAAAAATGTCCGCCGCCTATGAGCTTTTCGGTAAATACGAAAAAGACCCCGAGACAAACGAGAGCGTTTATGTGCCCTATGTAATGGCGGTCTACAGATTCTACAACGGTAAAAACGAGCTGGACGCATTTACAGGCGAGTACACCACCATGTATGACGACAAAGAGAGGCTTTCCTACACCGACGCTTACACATGGGACAGGAGCGTCTATGACGGCGACGAGGTCGTTTGCGGCGAGGGCATGGAGGAAAATAACGAGCTTGACGATTTCAGCGACGCGGAAAAGGCAGCTCTTGAAAAGGAAAATGAATACATAAGCTATGAGCAGGCTCTGAAAATAATCAAGGATGACGAATATATTGTCTGGAACGATGAGCTTGTTCTTGTGAAAAATGTTATTTCAAGCTATAAAAATGACAAGGGCGAATATCTGCCCAGCCGTTACCTTAAATTTGAATTTACCTCCGAAGATGAAACAAAGGACTGCATATACCTTTCCGTTGAACTGGACGCATACAGCGGCAAGATAATAAATTTCAGCAAAAGCTATTCCTACGGAAAAAAAAGCAAAAACAAAAACACAACGCCGCTAAATCAGAAAGCCTCCGCGGCAATAGTGAAAAAGGCAGCGGAGCACTTTATCGGCAAAAAGGCGGCGGAATACCGATATAACGGAGAAATTAGACTCAGTTACAATTCGGAAACTACAGGCACGGGGTATTTTACCCGATATGTAAACGATCTGCCCGCTGCCTTTGACACCATGTCGGTGAGGATAGATTCACGGGGAGAGGTGCTGGGCTTTGAACACACCTACCATGATCTGGAATTCCCCGAAGCAAAGCTTGTACCCGAAGCCAAGGTATTGCAGAAGCTTTTTGAAAGGGAAAAGCCCTCGCTTTATTACACGGGATTTACCGATTTGCAGCTTGTACCCCATGTATATCTCACATACTATTTTACGTCAGCCTACAGCTTTAACGCGCTTACAGGGGAGCGCATATACAGCGACGGTTCGCTCTATTACACAGATGCGCCTAAATCTACGCCTGCAAAGCAGCAGCTTTACACCGACATAAAGGGTCACAAGTATGAAAAGGAAATAACCGAGCTTTTTGAATACGGCGTGCGTATCTCCGATGACGAAAAGCTGAACCCCGACGGAGCTATCACCATTGAGGAATTCGGCAAACTTTGCTCGGAGGCTTACGGCAGGAGTCTTAGTTTAGGCAGTATTTACCCCCGTATAAAAAGCACCGATCCCGACACGGGCAAGGAGATATACGTGGCAAACCCCATGCTGAAGGAAAAGCTTACCTTGGGCGAGCTGGCGAAAATATATCTGTATAATTATGAGGACGATTATTACAAGGCGGCGGCTCTGGAGGGGATATACGTTTCGCCCTACAAAAACGTTCCCCGAAGCGACCCCAACTGCGGGTATATTGCCATAGCCAAGGCAACGAAGCTTATAGGAGACGGCGAGGAATTCGCATATGACAAGAACCTTTCACGCGGGCAGTGCATAAAGCTGTTTTACGACTATATCAAGGGTGATAAACAAAAGCCTATTTATGAGATAATTAAAATCTGACAAACGACACTGAAATCGGAAAGCGGGATATTTTACGATTACATTTAATGCGTAAAATATCCTGCTTTCTTTGTTTTTTGCGGCGGGAGATCGTTCATAATGGGGTGAAAGATCAGCCCAAAATATGCATTTCACCCCCCGAACCTTGCAGCTTACCGAAAATCGGTTGACACCTCAAAGCTTTCCGTGTTATGATGAATATACAGAAAACGCAAGGGAGAATGGAAAAAATGAATGCGATAACTCTGACAAATATCACCAAAAAATACGGCGATCATACAGCTGTTGACAACATTTCATTTTCGGTAAAGCAAGGCTCGTTCACAGGCTTTCTCGGAGTGAACGGAGCGGGAAAATCCACCTCAATCAATATGATGTCAACCCTTCTGGAGCAGGACTCGGGAACGATCGAGATATGCGGAGCGGACACAAAAAAGGACAGCAAAACCGTTCGGGAAAAAATAGGTATAGTTTATCAGAACAACATCCTCGACGAGCTGCTTACGGTCAAGGAAAATCTTCTGTGCAGAGGAATGCTCCACTGCAAAGGAAGCGCAAAAAAGCAAGCCCTTGACAGGCTTTCGGAGCTGGAGGAAATTTTCTCCCTCAAAGAAATTCTCGGGAAAAAATACCGCACTCTCTCGGGCGGTCAGAAAAGGCGGTGCGAAATAGCCGCCGCCCTTATGCACACCCCCGAAATACTTATCCTTGACGAGCCTACCACGGGACTTGACCCCTCCGCACGGCAGGAGGTCTGGAGCATTATAGAAAAGCTCCGCAGGGAAACCCGCATGACCGTTTTCCTTACCACTCATTACATGGAAGAGGCAGCCGAAGCGGACGATATAATCATAATAAGCAAGGGCAGGATAATAGCACGAGGGCTGCCCCATGAGCTGAAAGAAAAATACGCTGCGGATCATCTGAAAATATACTGCAATGACTCCCAAAAGCAAAAGCTTTTAAAAGCTTTCGATCAAAGCGTAGCAAAATATACCGAGGAAAGCTATGGGCTGAAGATAACCCTTGCTTCCACAAAACAGGCACTTCCGCTTCTTGATATTCTTGATAAGGCGGGAAATGATTTCGAGGGCTTTGAGGTCATTCAGGGAACTATGGATGATGTGTTTCTTAATGCGACAAGGGAGGATATAAGGTAATGGTAAAATTCTGGGAACTTACAAAAAGAAATTTGCTGATTTATTTCAGGGACAAAGGAGCGGTGTTCGGTTCGCTTCTGTCAATGCTGATAATTATTGCGCTTATGCTGTTTTTCTTAGGAGATATGAGCGTGGAAAATATCACGGAGCTGCTGGCGGGGCTTCCCGGACGTGATACGTCAAAGGATGAAAGCAATGCAGAGCTGCTTGTGCTTGCCTGGACGGTTGCGGGAATAATCCCCATAAATGCGGCTATGGTGACTCTTTCCGCCCTGTCCTCGATAATAAAAGATAAAACCTCGGGAAAGATAAATTCCATATACACCTCTCCCGTCAGCCGCCTTACTATTGCGCTTTCCTATATTTCGGCGGCCTGCGCGGCATCCGTTATTATCTGCCTTTTGACCTTGGCTGTTTCGGAAATTTACCTGTGCTCGGGCGGAATGGCGGCCTTCACATTTTCGGAGCATATGAAAATATTCGGTATGATAATCGTAAATTCCTTTACATACTCTGCGGTCATGTACCTGTTTGCGGTGCTTGTCAAAAGCGAGGGCGCATGGAGCGGATTCGGAACGGTCATCGGCACGCTGGTGGGATTTTTCGGCGGTATCTATCTGCCCATAGGTCAGCTTTCTGAGGGACTGGCGGGCGTTATGACCTGCACTCCCGTAATTTACGGCACGGCAATGTTCAGAAGCGTTATGACAAACGCCATAACAAACACTGCCTTTGAGGGTGCGCCCGATGCCATGACGGAGGAATTCAGAAAAGTCATGGGGATAGACCTTGAAGCATTCGGGAACGTTGTGCCGCCTGCTGTGTGCGTTGCAGTCGTTATCGGGTTCGGCATTCTGTTCACAGCCGCAGGGGCAGTAACCACAAGCCTTATGAAAAGGAAAGACAGATAATGAAAATAATAATCGAAACGCCTCCCCAGGATGCGGAGGATGAGATAATCATCCGCTGTCATGAGCTTGACGAGGAAGTTATGAGCCTTATTTATGCCTTAAAGCAGGGGCGCACCCGCATTACCGCCTACAGCGGCAAGACTATCCTCCAGCTTTCTCCGAAGGATATATATTATTTCGAGTCGGTGGACAACAAGGTATTCGCCTATTGCGAAAAGGAAGTTTACGAGGTAAAGGAAAAGCTGTACGAGATCGAGACCATTTACAGCAAGACCGATTTTCAGCGTATCTCCAAATCGGTGATCGTGAACATTTCACGGATAGAGTCTGTGGCGCCCACTCTGGGGGCGAGGCTGGAGGCAAATTTGCAGAACGGCGAAAGGGTCATTATTTCGAGGCAGTATGTGCCCAACCTGAAGAAAAAGCTTGGAATCGCGGAGAGGTGAACGTCATGAAATTTTTTTCTTATCTGGTGAAATATTTCACATATATTACCACAGGGATAGTATTTGTATTTATTGCAATACTGCTGATAGGGGATCACGACGGGCTTAGCAGGGAGGAACTTATACAGATCCCCTGCGCCGGCTTTGCGACTGCGCTGGTCACGACTGTGCTTCTCGTCGGTAAGTGGGAGTTCCCGGTGGCTTTCGGTTTTAGGATTGCTTTGCATTATCTGATGATGCTTGCGATGATGATCGTTATTGGGATATTGTTCGAGTGGATAGAGTTTGACCTTGCGGGGATAATTACAATGGTCATTGCCACGGCAGCGGTATATATATTTACCTTTGCAGTAACTTATATTTCCGTGAAAAACGAAGCGGATGAGCTTAATTCGGCGCTCAAAAAAAAGCGTTCGGAAAAATAAAGTGTTCAGATACCGCATGGCTTTGTCCCCCCTCAAACGCCGGGGGACAGCTTTTTTGTTACTGTGAATGAGTTATTGAAATGCGTGGGTTTGTTGGCAGATGTGACATGCCTGTTTAATAAAATGTGACTTTGTTTAGTGAATGCTTGATTTGAC
>CAMWIR010000050.1 GCA_947174365.1 uncultured Ruminococcus sp.
GGCTATATGTACAAAGCGCTGAATCCTGTCAACAGGCAAAACACCGACCGAGGTCTGCTTGTATATTTTTGGCGGTACTTTTTGGCATATGGGGCGATTTTGTTTTTAATAATTTATCTTATATATTTTTGGGGCACGCTATTTTCATAAATTTTTCCGGGAAATGTTTGCTTTATGTCCCTTGAATGTTCCAAACGTTCAAGGGAATTTCTATGTGCAATTTCAATAAATTTACCGGTGTGAAATTGTGCAGAAGGCAGATAAATGTTAAAAAATTGTAAAAACCGACCCGACAGTGAAATTTTTTGGCCTTCTCAATCGTTTATTAAGCAGAAGATAAAATTCGGGGGTAAAAGAAATATACCGAACAGTCGGTAACCCGAAAGAAGTAATACGAGAAACCTTGAGGAGGAAAAAGAATATGTATGAAAGATCAGATATGGCAGGCTTTTGCCGCCCCAATGTAATAATAGCCGACAGCAGAGACAACACCGACAGCAAGCTTTCCGAGCTGCTGCTGCGGGAAGAAATAAACGTGATGAGTGTAAAAAGCGGCAGCAAGGCGCTGGCAAGCATTGTGCCCCATATGATGATAATCAGGGACGGAGGGATAGACAATCCCGCCTTTGATGAGATAGAGCGGGTGCGGAGTATGTCGGATATACCCATACTTACCGTTTCCGAGGACTGTACGGAGATATACAGGATAATGGCGCTCACCAAGGGTGCGGACGCTTGTATGTCCGCAGACGAGCTTTCCGTATTTGAATTTAAGGCAAGAGTGGTTTCCATGCTCCGCCGTTATCTTAAAAGGGATTTTATTTATATGCCCCCAAGATTTTCGGGAGATACCATTACAAACGGCGTACTAACCCTTGATCGCCGCCGCAGAGAGCTTTATTCCTCGGGAGTACAGGTGCGCATGACCTCGATCGAGTACGGCATAATGGAATATCTTATGGAAAACTGCGGAAACGTCTGCGCGATCAATGATATTTACCGTCGGGTATGGCGGGAGAAGCCCTATTCAGTCCGCAAGACCGTGGTGGAGCATATCCGCCGTATACGCTGCAAAATAGAGCCCGACCCCCACAACCCCAGCTACATAAAGGTCGTTTTCGGAGTGGGGTATAAAATGGAAAGAGCGGGATAACTGCAAAGATTTTCAGAACATAACTATAACCGTGAAACAACCAAAGGCTGTTACAGAATCAAACTGCAACAGCCTTATTTTTTTGCACTTTTTAAATCACCGCATGGTGGTATAGCCCATCAGATACTCGTCGACCGCCTTTGCAGCCTCTCTCCCCTCTCGTATAGCCCATACAACAAGAGACTGACCGCGGCGCATATCCCCTGCCGTGAATAGCCCCGGAACGCCTGTAAAATAACCGTCGGGAGAAACCGTGGCAATGTTGGTTCTGGGGGTAAGGTCTGCGCCGAAGGAATCGGCGATATATTTTTCCGTGCCCAGAAATCCTGCGGCGATAAGCACCAGGTCTGCGGGGATAATTTCCTCGCTGCCGGGTATCTTTTCGGGTCTCATACGCCCTGTTGCCTCGTCCTTTACCTGCTGCAATTTCACCGTTTCAATGGAGCGGATGTGCCCCTCCTCATCGGGGATAAACTTGTTCACAGTAGTGCAGTAGATTCTCGGGTCGCTGCCGAATACGGCGATAGCCTCTTCCTGACCGTAATCGGTCTTGCATATCCTCGGCCATTCGGGCCAGGGGTTGTTTGACCCGCGCACATCGGGGGCTTTGGGCATCATCTCCAGTTGCACCACCGACTTGCAGCCGTGGCGGATAGCCGTGCCCACGCAGTCGTTGCCCGTGTCGCCGCCGCCTATTACGACAACGTTCTTATATTTTGCGCTGATGAAATAACCGTCGGAAAGGTTGGATTTCATAAGGCTCTTTGTGGTGGATTTAAGGAAATCGACCGCAAAGTAAATGCCCTTGCTGTCTCTGCCGGGAGCGTTTATATCCCTGGGATTGCCCGTACCGCAGCAGAGAATAACAGCGTCGTTTTCCTGCAATAACTGTTCGCCGGAAATATCCTTGCCCACATTCACACCCGTGACAAACCTTACCCCCTCTGCTTTCATAAGGTCAAGGCGGCGCTCGACTATCTCTTTTTCCAGCTTCATATTGGGTATGCCATACATCAGCAGTCCCCCGGGTCTGTCCTCACGCTCGTAGACCGTGACCGTGTGTCCACGCCTGTTAAGGCGCTGTGCAGCAGCCAGTCCCGAGGGACCCGAGCCTATTACGGCTATGCGCTTATCCGTCCTGTGAGAGGGGGGCGCAGGGTTCATCAGCCCATGAGAATAGGCGTATTCGATGACCGAATACTCATTTTCCTTGACCGTTACAGGGTCGCCGTTCAGTCCGCAGGTGCACGCCTTTTCGCAAAGGGCGGGGCATACACGGGAAGTGAACTCGGGGAAGCTGTTTGTCAGCAGAAGCCGCCTTAATGCGCCGTCCATATCCCCCCGCCAGATAAGGTCGTTCCACTCGGGGCAAAGGTTGTTTAAGGGGCAGCCCGAAACCATTCCGTCATGAAGCGGCTTGCCATACTGGCAGAAGGGCACGCCGCAGTCCATACACCGCCCCGCCTGTTTCCGCCTTTCCTCCATATCCATGGGAGTGTGGAATTCACGGTAGGTCTTTATCCGCTCAAGAGGCGACTGTCCCGCATTTTCCTCTCTGTCATAATCCAAAAAGCCTGTAGCTTTTCCCATTTATAATCATTCCTTTCATAAGTGACCATTGTATACATACACAAGTGTATGTATACACCGGTGTACTCGTACACGGGTGTACTTGTACACCATAAGCAGTTTGCAGTTATTCGTGCTTTGCCACCGCATAGAATGCGCTGATCTTAGCCTCATCCGTAGTCTTTCCCTCTGCCTCAAACTGCTTTATGCTGCTCATGATCTTTGCATAATCATGGGGAATGACCTTTTTGAATTTCGGGAGATATTCCTCGAAATTATCAAGGATCTCTCTGCCCGTTACCGAACCCGTAGCAGCCGTGTGTTCCTCAATAAGGCTGCGCAGATTATCAATATCCTCCGCTTCCTTTACACCCGAGAAGCCAACCAAAGCCTTGTTCAGCTTGGTGTACAGGTCAAATTCCTCATCAAGCACATAGGCAATACCACCGCTCATGCCCGCTGCAAAGTTTTTCCCTGTTTTTCCGAGAATGACCGCCATACCGCCTGTCATATATTCGCAGCCGTGGTCTCCAACGCCCTCGCAAACTACCGTCGCACCCGAATTTCTTACGCAGAACCGCTCCCCCGCAACGCCTGCAATAAACGCCTTGCCGCTTGTTGCGCCGAACAGCGCCACATTGCCCACGATTATATTTTCATCAGCCTTGAAGCGGGAATTCTTAGGCGGGAAAAGAACCAGCTTGCCGCCCGAAAGCCCCTTGCCGAAGTAGTCGTTGCTGTCCCCCTCCAGAGTAAGGGTCAAGCCCTTGGGGATAAATGCGCCGAAGCTTTGTCCTCCTGCGCCCGTGCAGTTCACAACATAAGTATCCTCATCAAGGGAATCGCCGTATTTTTCGGTGATCTCCGAGCCGAACACAGTGCCGAGAGTTCTGTTAAGGTTGGTCACATTTATGTCAATGGACATTTTCTCGCCCTTATCAAAGGCGTCTTTCATCCGTGGAATTATAACCGTTTCATCAATGGACTTATCCAGTTCAAAGTCAAATACATCTGCAGGATTAAAGCGGGAATTTTCGCTGCCCGAATAGGGATTGTCAAGGATAAGAGACATATCTATCTTTGCAGGTCTGCTGCCATCGGCATACTCACGCTTTCTGAGAAGGTCTGTGCGCCCTATAAGCTCGTCCACCGTGCGCACGCCAAGCTTTGCCATATATTCACGCATTTCCTCGGCAATGAACCGCATGAAATTCACTATGTATTCGGGCTTGCCCTTAAAGCGTTTGCGCAGCTCGGGATTCTGTGTTGCAACACCCACAGGACAGGTGTCCAGATTGCAGACCCTCATCATAACGCAGCCCATTGTTACCAGCGGCGCTGTGGCAAAGCCGTATTCCTCTGCGCCCAAAAGCGCTGCTATGACCACATCACGCCCTGTCATCATCTTGCCGTCGGTCTCGATAACTACCTTTGACCGCAGACCGTTCATTATAAGGGTCTTATGGGTCTCGGCAAGTCCCAGCTCCCAGGGAAGTCCTGCATTGTGAATGGAGCTGCCCGGAGCAGCGCCCGTGCCGCCGTCATAGCCCGAAATAAGGATAACTCCCGCTCCCGCCTTGGCAACGCCTGCCGCAACAGTGCCCACGCCCGCCTCGCTGACAAGCTTGACGGAAATCCTTGCCTTTCTGTTGGCGTTCTTCAGGTCAAAGATCAGCTGCGCCAGGTCCTCAATGGAGTAAATGTCATGGTGAGGCGGAGGCGAAATAAGCGCAACGCCGGGAGTGGAGTGCCTTGTTTTGGCGATCCAGGGGTAAACCTTTCCCGCAGGAAGATGTCCGCCCTCGCCGGGCTTTGCCCCCTGCGCCATTTTTATCTGAAGCTCCTTTGCGGAGGTGAGATATTTCGAGGTAACGCCGAAACGTCCCGAAGCAACCTGCTTGATAGCAGAGCACCTGTTCTCAGCCTGTCCCGAAGTGGCAATACGCTCATCATCCTCGCCGCCCTCGCCGCTGTTGGACTTGCCCCCGATCATATTCATGGCGATCGCCATGCACTCGTGAGCCTCTTTGGAGATAGACCCGTAGGACATTGCACCTGTTTTGAAGCGGCGCATAATGCTCTCGGCGCTTTCCACCTCGTCTATGGAAATGCCGCCGTCAGCTGCATAGTTAAAGTCAAGAGTGCTGCGGAGGGTCAGATTCCTCTGCTCGTCATTAAGGTATGCGGAGTATTTCTTGAAAAGGGAATAATCGTTTGTCCACGTAGCCTGCTGGAGCATATGGATTGTTGCGGGATTGTACATATGCTCTTCCTTGCTGCTGCGGGATTTGTGGTCGCCCACACTTTCCAATGCATCGTTCACGGTAAGGTCGCCCGGATCAAATGCAGCGTCATGACGGCTCTTTACCTGTGCGCTTATATCGTCAAGGTCAATGCCGCCCACTCTGCTGACGGTGTCGGGGAAAAATTCATCGCAGACCTCTTTGTTAATACCCAGCGCCTCAAATATCTTAGAGCCCTGATAGGACTGGATAGTGGAAATGCCCATTTTAGAAGCGATCTTAACAATGCCGTCAACGATCGCCTTAACATAGCAGTTAAGCGCCTCTGTGTATTCCTTGTCGATAGACCTTTTGTGAATAAGATCATAAAGGGTGTCCATAGCAAGATAGGGGTTTACAGCGCTTGCGCCGTAGCCCAGCAGCGCTGCAAAATGGTGAACCTCTCTCGGCTCGGCTGTTTCGGCAATAATGGAGATCGCCGTGTTCTTCCTTGTGCGCACCAGATATGCTGAAAGGGAGGAAACCGCCAGCAGGGAGGGAATAGCCAGATGATCTTTGTCAACGCCTCTGTCGGAGAGAATGAGGATAGCCGCACCCTCTTCATGCGCCTTGTCAGCTTGCTTGTAAAGGTTCTCCACAGCCTCGCGCAGAGTGGTATTTTTATCGTAAAGCATGGATATATCGGCGGTTTTAAGTCCGTCAATATTTGCTGTGCGTATCTTTAAAAGGTCAAGATTTGTGAGCACGGGATTGTGAATGCGAAGTACACGGCAGTTCTCCTCCCGCTCCTTTAAAATATTTCCCGAAGCGCCCAGATAAACCGTAGTATCGGTGATAACCGACTCACGGACAGCGTCTATGGGTGGGTTTGTCACCTGAGCAAAAAGCTGCTTGAAGTAATCGAAAAGGGGAGGATTTTTCGCCGAAAGGGGCGGAATAGGGGTATCCGTACCCATGGCGGAAATAGGCTCGGAAGCGTTGAGCGCCATGGGAATTATCGTGCCCATGATAGATTCGTATGTATATCCGAATGCGTGCTGAAGCCGCTCCAGTTCCTCTCCCGAATATCTGAAAGGCTTTTTGTTGGGTATCTTGAACTCATTCAGGGGGAAGAAATTATGGTCAAGCCACTCGCCGAAAGGATGACGGGTGCTGTAGTAATTTTTTACGGTCTCATCATCAACCAGCTCTCCCCTCTTCATATCCGCCAGAAGCATTTTGCCGGGACGCAGACGTTCCTTTTTGATAACGCTTTCGGGAGGGATATCCAAAGCGCCCACCTCGGAGGAAAGCACAAGATAACGCTCGCCGTTATTTTCCGTAATATAATATCTTGAGGGGCGCAGACCGTTCCTGTCAAGCACCGCTCCCATAATATCGCCGTCGGAGAAAATAATGGAGGCAGGACCGTCCCAGGGTTCCATCATTGTGGCATAATACTGGTAAAATGCTTTCTTTTCACGGCTCATGGTAGTCATATGCTGCCAGGGCTCGGGAATAAGAGCGATTACCGCCAATGGCAGATCGACCCCCGACATGGTCATAAATTCAAGAGTATTGTCAAGGCGTGCGGAATCCGAACCCGTAACATCAAGAATAGGGGCAATGTCCTTCATTCTGCCGCCGATAAGTTCGCTTTTCAAAATAGCCTCACGGCTGAGCATTTTATCCGCATTGCCCGTAATGGTGTTTATCTCGCCGTTGTGCACCATTATGCGGTTGGGGTGAGAACGCTGCCAGCTGGGGTTGGTGTTGGTGGAAAATCTTGAATGAACGATACCCACCGCCGAGGTATAGCCCTCGCTCTGCAAATCCTTATAGAACGCCCTGAGCTGCTTTACCAGAAACATTCCCTTGTAAACCACAGTGCGGCAGGAGCAGGAACAAACATAGGTTTCCTTTTCCTTTTTCTCAAATACCATACGTGCAATATACAGCTTTCGGTCAAAGTCCTTGTCGCATTCGCAATTTCCTGGGCGCTTTACAAAGCCCTGCATAATGGCAGGCTTGCTCTCCAGCGCACGGCTGCCAAGAACGCTTTCGTCCACAGGAACTTCACGCCAGCATATAAACTCCATGCCCTCGTCTTTTACCGTCTGCTCAAAGGTCTCCATCGCCTTTTTCCGCTTCTCCTCCGACTGAGGGAAGAACATCATGGCAATGCCGTAGCAGCGCCTGCCGCCAAGGTCAAAGCCTGCTTTCGACATCTCACCGACAAAAAAATCGTGGGATATCTGAAGCAAGATTCCCACGCCGTCCCCGGTTTTACCCTCGGCGTCCTTGCCTGCTCTGTGTTCAAGTGTTTCAACGATCTTAAGCGCATCGTCGACTACCTTTCGGTCGGCTTTGCCGCTTATGTTCACCACAGCTCCTATGCCGCAGTTCTCGTGTTCAAACCGGGGGTCGTACAGTCCCTTTTTTTCAAAGGGCTGCTGTTGCCTGTAATTATCCATGATCTTCAAACTTCCTTTCGCAGCAGCGGCAGCGTATCGCTGCACCCGCTCGCTATGTTAAACGGAGGCGTTATGGCAGTGCGCCGCTTCACCCACTCGCTATACTAAATGGAGGCGTTATGTATTTTGCTTGCCGGTAACGCCCGGCCGCAATGATCTTTTATTGCAACTTTAATTGCAGCATTTCCCGTTATCGGCAGCGCCTCATCAGTCAGATTCGCCTTTGACATGACCCGACTTTTTCCGATACTATCATTTTATCACATATTTTTCACTTTGTCAAGAGATTTTGCAGGACTTTTATGAATATCCTGCAAAATTTGTTGATAAAATAAATAAACGCACCGCATACAAGGGTGGTTTTTATTCAATACGTATACCCAAAGTAAATCAAGCAATACAAATATTATCCCCTGTTAAGGCTTTTTAGTCAAAAAAGATAACCCGCAAACAATATCTGCTAAAATTTTGCAAGTGATATGCCATTAAACTGCACAAAATATAACCGTCAAAAAAATTGCTTCCATGAGTTCCGCACTCGATGAATAGGACAAATTTTCCGACGAATATATTAAAACATGAATTTTTACGAGGTGATAATATGTTCGGCAGCCTTATATCATGGCTTATGGAGAATATGCTTTATTTTGCCCTGCATATGGACAGCAGCACGGTTTTCCCGAAACCCCTTTCGGCAAAAGAGGAAGAAGAGGCATTCAAGCGTATGGCAGAGGGAGATTCGTCTGCCAGAGGGAAGCTTATAGAGCACAATCTTCGGCTGGTGGCGCACGTGGTGAAAAAATACTACACCACAGCCGCCGACAGCGAGGAGCTTATTTCCATAGGCACTGTGGGGCTTATCAAGGCTGTGAATACCTTTAACAAGTCCAAGTCCACAAGGTTTGCCACTTATGCGGCAAAGTGTATTGACAACGAAGTCCTCATGTTCTTCCGCAGCGCCAAAAAAAGCGCACGTGACGTGTATCTCGACGATCCCGTGGACACCGACAAGGACGGCAACAGCATGAGCCTTATGGATATAATCTCCGAGGACGACAACATGGTAGATAAGATCGACACCATGATAAAGACCCGCCAGCTTTACGGCTTTGTGGAAAGCTGCCTGGACGATCGGGAAAAGCAGATAATACGTCTGCGTTACGGGCTTTACGGCACAATGCCCATGACCCAGAGGGAGGTGGCGGATAAGCTCAACATCTCCCGTTCATATGTTTCCCGTATCGAAAAAAAGGCTCTCGAAAAGCTGCGGGACAGGTATGAAAAGTAATGAAAAATATATGCCGGACAGCTGTAGACGTAACCGTATTGAAACCGTATTGTAACTGCATTGTAATCATATTGTGTCCCGGTTGTAATTGTATTTTGCGGAAAAATATGGTAAGATATTATCAAATCACATTCGGAGATGATAATATGGAAAAACCATACAAAAAATTTTTTGCGGCTGCTGTTTTTGGGGCGGCATTATGCCTGTCCGCCTGTTCGGGTCAGGCTGCCGACATTTCGGAAACTGCGGCTGCCCAAACCGAGGAAACAAGCTCTGCACTGACCGATCCGGAGACAACGGAAACCGATTCGGAGGCAGCCGAAACCACGGCGGAAACAACCGCAATCACAACGGAGACCTCCGCAGAAACTACCGAGGAAACCGAACCCGAGCCCACATTTGCAAGCGACGAGGCGGAAAATTTCTACAGCATAATAATGAACGACCTGTCCTGGAGAAGAGACGAGGTAGTGGGTGCGACCATACTTGACGTACACGGCGACGGAATTCCCGAATTTCTTGCCGTATATGAAGATGCGGAAAACGACAGGGATATGGTTGACTGCTACTCCTTCGGCGATGAAAAGCTGGAGTTTATGTATTCCTTTGAACCTTTCCGCGGAAGAGAAATGACGAAATATGTTGACAATGGCGTGACCAAATGGTGGGGCGTTGAGTTGGAATATGAGCGTTATGACGAAAGCAATGAGGAAAAAATTCTCAATTACAGCTATAGATCCGAAAATACCTACGGATTTTACGAATTTACCGAAAACGGACCCGTAATGACGGAGAAGCTGTTTTACGAAATTTCGGAATACGACAGTGAAACCGACATATACAAAGGTGAAATGTACACAAACGGCGAGCTTTACGGCACGGACTATATAGAAGAATACACACATCTTCAAAATGCTCCGGATATGACATATTACAGTTGGTTTGTAGCAAAAGCCGACTGGGAGTTCGAGCATTTTACCGATGATGAAAACTATGAATTAGCTCCAAATAACCCATATATAAGCGGACCTCGGACAAGTATAAAGGAAGATGTCAGCATATTGCGGCTTGTAAACGCTTACTGCCTTGATGACAAGGAATATCTTACGTGTCACGGTCGTTTCGGCGAAGTAAATGCTTTCAAGCCCGTAATATACCTCTACCCCACCGAGACCGCCGATATTTCCGTGCGGCTGCGGCTTGACGGTGCGCTTACCTGCTCATATCCCGATTACGGAACAGGCTGGCAGGTTACGGCAAGACCCGACGGCACTCTTTACGACAAGCGTGACGGAAACGAATATTCCTACCTCTACTGGGAGGGTGCGCTGGGTGCAGAGTGGGACATGACAAAGGGCTTTGTCGTAAAGGGCAGTGACACGGCGGAATTTCTGCGTGAAAAGCTTTCCTACATGGGACTTACCCCGAGGGAATACAATGAATTTATAGTGTACTGGCTGCCCCTTATGCAGAACAACAAGTATAATTTTATTACCTTCCAGACCGAAGCATACACCAGTGCAGCACAGCTTGAAGTCTTTCCCGCGCCCGACAGTATGCTGCGTGTGTTTATGGTATACCGTCCACTTGACGAGCCTGTCGAGACCGAAGAACAGGAGCTTCCGACCTTTGAGCGCAAGGGCTTTGCCGTTGTCGAATGGGGAGGAGCCGAATATTAATTAAGGAATTGCCGAAAAAGGCTTTTCCCCGCATACGTTGGGGAAAAGCCTTTTTTACAAGCGCCTTTTTCGGCAGTTTTCTGACTGCACTATTACAGTTTTACAGCTGACGTCAGTCCCCCTAAAGCAAGCCTGCCTTTAGAATGTGTTATCACCCTTCCTGAAGCTCCTTTATCTTATCTCTGAGATACGCCGCATGCTCGAATTCAAGCAGCTTTGCGGCGTTTTTCATTTCTGCCGTGAGCTTTGTAATAAGCTCCTCCTTTTCCTTGCGGCTGAGCTTCTTTGCGGAGGTCTTTTTGTCTGTCTCCTCCTTTGTGGATATTTCTATGACCTCCCGTACGTCTTTGATTATGGTTTTGGGTATTATCCCATGCTCTTTGTTGTAGCTTAGCTGCATTTCACGGCGGCGGTTGGTCTCGTTTATAGCTCTCTCCATTGAACCCGTTACAAAGTCGGCGTACATTATTACCTGCCCCGAAGCGTTTCGGGCGGCCCGTCCCACCGTCTGTATAAGGGAGGATTCCGACCGCAGAAAGCCCTCCTTGTCTGCGTCCAGTATTGCCACCAGCGATACCTCTGGAATATCCAGACCCTCACGCAGCAGATTTATCCCCACCAGCACGTCGAATTTTCCAAGTCTCAGGTCACGGATTATCTCCATTCTCTCAATGGTGTCAATATCGTGGTGCAGATATTTTACCCGCACCCCCATATTGTCAAGATATGCCGTCAAGTCCTCAGCCATTTTCTTTGTAAGCGTGGTAACAAGCACCCTCTCCCCCTTTACCGTCCGCAGATTTATTTCGCTGAGCAAGTCCTCTATCTGCCCCTCCACGGGCTTTACCGTGATCTCAGGGTCAACAAGCCCCGTGGGACGGATCACCTGTTCAACTATCTGCTCGGATTTTTCCCTCTCCAAAGGCCCGGGAGTCGCCGAAACATATATCGCCTGCCCCCTCTTTTCGTCAAATTCCTCAAAAGTCAGCGGACGGTTGTCAAAAGCAGACGGCAGACGGAAGCCGTAATCTATAAGCACGCTCTTTCGCCCCCTGTCGCCGCCGCTCATAGCCCTTACCTGAGGCAGTGACACATGGCTCTCGTCCACAAACAAAATAAAATCCTTCGGGAAATGGTCAAGCAGCGTGTAGGGCACGCTCCCCGGCTCTCTTCCCGCCAGTATCCTGGAATAATTCTCAATCCCCTTGCAAAAACCTATTTCCTCCAGCATTTCAATATCATAAAGAGTGCGCTGCTTGAGCCTCTGCGCCTCCACCAGCTTTCCCTGCTCCTCAAACCATTTTACACGCTCGTCAAGCTCCCTCTGTATCTCCTCCACCGACTGCCGCATATGCTCCCTCGACACCACATAGTGGGAAGCGGGATAAACGGCAGCATGGGCAAGTGTAGCGGTAACATTCCCCGTAAGCGCCTGAATTTCGCATATCCTGTCGATCTCATCTCCGAAAAATTCCACCCGCAGCGCAGTTTCCGCCGACCCCGCAGGAAATATCTCCACAACATCCCCACGGACGCGGAACTTGTTGCGCACAAAGTTCACATCATTCCGTTCATACTGATTAGCTACCAGCGCCGCCAGAAGCTCCTCCCTCGAAATTTCCATGCCTTTCCGCAGGGATATAACATTGCTGCGGTATTCCTCGGGCGCACCCAACGAATAAATGCAGGAAACCGAAGCAACTATTATAACGTCCCGCCTCTCTGCCAGCGCCAGCGTTGCGCTGTGCCGCAGCTTGTCTATCTCATCATTGATAGCGCTGTCCTTTTCGATATATGCGTCAGTCGAGGGAATATAAGCCTCGGGCTGATAATAGTCGTAATAGGAAACAAAATATTCCACCGCATTGTTGGGGAAAAATTCCTTGAACTCCGAGCAAAGCTGCGCCGCCAGTATCTTATTGTGCGCCAGCACCAGCGTGGGACGGTTCACCTTTGCAATGATATTCGCCATAGTAAAGGTCTTTCCCGACCCTGTAACTCCAAGAAGAGTCTGATCTCTGTAACCCTTTTTCAAACCCTTCACAAGACTGTCCACCGCCTTCGGCTGATCTCCCGACATTTCATAAGGAGCAACAAGCTCAAATTTATCCATTTCCCGATTACCTCACTTTTTAGAAAATACATTTTTTGCATACAGCGTCTTAATATACCGATTCAGTCGATTTTGGTTGACATTAACATTTTATATATTTTCATTTTTTAAATATGCACAGTTTACACCTTTTAAATCATTAAAACACAGTATACATTTACAAAAACACGACTTGTCCCCGTCCGTTCAAAGACTAAGGGCATTTGCGGATATTTGCCCCCGACCGTATTGTAAATTTTTTATTAATTCCCCCTAAAACCTATTGCAAATACCATATCTTGTGGTATAATAATATACAGAACCACTAAATATGGTCATAGAGCTTTAGAGCCAATTCTGTAAACCACAAAGGAGAAAGAGAAAAATGAATGTAAATGTAACCGGCGGACAGATCTCAAAAGAGGAGCTTAATGCGTACATAAGACACGGCGAGATGAAATATCCCAACAAGAGGATTGTCGCCATGGATGTAAATATTGACGGTGATTTTGTAGATTTGCAGTATTATTTTGACAACCTGCCCTTCGACCGTATCAGAAGAATAACAGGGTATCTGGTAGGCACTCTCGACCGTTTCAACGACGCAAAGCGCTGCGAGGAGCACGACAGAGTAAAGCATTCCCTTTCATAAACCTCTTGCAATATAATAATAAAATTCGGATCCTTTTCCCCCTCGGGAAAAGGATTTTTTTATCTGCCCGAAACCGCCCTGCCGCTCGCACAAATACGGCTGTCATGCTGTTAATGGCAGTGAAATAACGCAAGTATATTATATCACAATAATTATGATATGTCAATGGGAAAAATTTTTTTAAAATTTTCCAAAGCCAAAGGCAAGATGAAAATATCACATTGCCCGAAAGTGCCGTCAAACCCGCTTTTTATACTAAGCGCAAGCAATATAAATCAAAGTTTATCTTTTCCCGTTTTTGATAAAACCGATCAATGCCTCGACATCATCAAAGTCGTCATAATCGCCGTTTACTCCCTCACGGTGATAGACAACACCTGCTTTCTCATTTCGTTCAAGGCAGTCCAGAAGCTCTGTCTCCCCATATCTTTTGATGAATAATGTAAACCCATACGGCTTGATTTTGGACAACAATCCTTTTCGGCATTCCGACTCACATTCGTAGCAGTGTCCATAGTTTTTCTCGATTGAACACCTTCTGTTTTCGCACCAATCCTTATCGTGGCATTCTCCGCAGCCGCACCCGCTGCAATGACTGTTCTCGCTGCATAAGCAGCATGCCAGTCCGCAGCGTGCTATTCCAAGTTCCCGTTTCATTGTATTCCTCCCGTAAAATCCAATTTATCTCATTCGCTTACCCATTATAAAGCTTTCGGGAAGCATTTCACACCGCTTTCCGCAGTATCATTCATCCGGTCTCAGCCCTGCCCGTTAAATACCGACCCACCAGCACACGCCGTACTTATCAATAACAGTGGCGCAGCATTTGCTCCACGGCAGCTCATGAATTGCGTCGATAACAACGCCGCCGTCACTGAGCACATCAAATGCATTCTTTACCGCATCGGTGCTTCCCAGCTCAAACGCATTAAAAGTCATTACCTGCAATTTCAGCCTATGGATAAGGCTCACATCATACGGCTCCGCCGCCTCTGCTACGGCAAGGATACCCTCACCGTTTACCGACAGCTCACAATGCTCATATGCGGTTTGAGCAGCGTTCCTGATCTCAAAGGTCACCTTCGCCCCGAAAGCACGACAATATGTTTCAACCGCCTCAATACTGTTCATTACATATACCTGTGTATAGCACTTCATATACATTCTCCTTCTGCATTTCAATTTCCCCGATTCCGCTGTATATTGCCGATGATCTGTTTTCGTATTTTCCCACGCTGTGCATGGGAAATCAACAAACAACAGGGTCGGAATTGATTTAATGATAAAAGCATATCACATGAAAGGTGACAGCTGTCTGTCACCTTTCATATTTTTTCTGCATTTTTTTCAGAAACCTTGCAAAATCCCGGCGATACTCCACAGGTGAAACGATCTCGGCTTTATCCCCGAATGAAAGAATATACCGATAAAGTGCAGGAATATCCGACCATGTAAAAGTAACGATAATATTACCGTTTTCATCATATTTCACAAAATCTGCACCAAATTCATCTATGATACGCCATTTGACCGAATCATCAAATTTCACCTCTGCCTCAACTTCGCCCGGAGGGTGCTGCATTCTGTCACAGATATATTCCGGAACGATCCTGCCGCAGATCTTTTCATCGGTAAGAGTAAGCTCCGTCATGCGTGTGAGCTTGAAAAGCCTGTAATCCTCACGCTTCGCACAATATCCCCAGACATACCAGCTTGACCATTGAAACACCAGATGATACGGCTCGATCATACGGCGGCTTTCACCTTGCGGCGAAAAATAATTAAAGGCGATCTTCACATTCCGCTCCATGGCAGCCTTTATCAGCTCAATTTTATCGGACACCGCCGATTTACCCCAGTTAGACAGGTCTATAATGATATGATTATCCGCATTGACCGCAGCAGAACCGTCAATCGAAATTTTCTCCATAAGCCGACGGTACCTGTTGCTTCCGCTTACGCTGTCAAGGCTCTGTAAGCCTGTGAGGATAGCTTTCATATCCTCCGAGGAAAGCACGGTGCGGTCTACTTTGTATCCCTCCATAACGGAAATACCGCCGCCCTGCCCCGGCTCCGATATGATAGGTATGCCTGCCATACCGAGAGCGTCAACATCACGCAGTATCGTTCTGCGGGATACTTCAAATTTATCCGCAAGCTCCCGGGCGGTAACCTTATCCTTTTGCAGAAGTATTGACAGTATGCCAATAAGCCTGTCTATTTTCATTTTTTACACTTCCCCCGTATTTTTTGTTTCCGACCCGCCGCCAAAATATCAGCGTGTCGCTGAACTTGTTTCGGCATACTGCCGAAACACTCGCTAATTTAGATAGAGGCGTTATGTATTCGGTGGCACGGTAACTTTAGAATGCAAGAAATTTATCAAACGAACTTTTTCAACAGACTGAAAATATATTTTTCCGTTTCTCGTATTCTCATTATATCATACCGCTGTCTCTTTGTACAGTATTTTTATGTTTTTTCCCGACCGAGACAAAATTTTTGAAAAAATTAAAAAAACTCTTGACAAACACTGTTATATGTGTTATACTGATATACATAACAGTAAAACATCAAAAATACAAAGGGGGCTAAAAGTGAAACTGATAATATCAAACATCTCCGGCATACCCATATACGAGCAGATCAAGCAGCAGATAAAATCCGCCATAATGTCGGGAGAGCTTAAAGAAAACGAATCCCTCCCCTCTCTGCGCGCCCTTGCGGGAGAGCTTAAAATAAGCGTTCTCACCGTAACAAGAGCATATACCGAGCTGGAGCAGGAGGGCTTTGTGAAGAACATACAGGGCAGAGGCTGCTTTGTGCTGGGGCAGGGGTCGGAGCTGCTGCGGGAGCAGCTTATCCGCAAAGCGGAAAACGGTATACGGGAGGCGATTTCCGCCGCACGCACGGCAGGACTTACCCGTGAGGAATTTTTTTCGCTTATAAATATTTTATTGGAGGAAAACACCGATGACAAACTGTCTTGAAGTAAAAAACATCTCAAAAAGCTTTGGGGAATTTACCCTGCGGGATATTTCCTTTACCTTGCCAAAGGGCTATATTATGGGGCTTATAGGCCCTAACGGCTCGGGAAAGACCACCACAATAAAGCTTATCCTCAATATGCTCAGAAGGGACAGCGGCAGCATAAATATTTTCGGACTTGACAATATTTCCCACGAGCAGGAGGTCAAGAAAAAAACAGGCGCTGTTTTTGAGCCTTGCTTTTTTGACGGAGAGTGGAGCGTTGCCCGGACCGAAAAGAACCTATCGGTCTTTTACGAAAACTGGGACTCCGCCCTTTTTTCCGAGCTGCTGGGGAAATTCCGCATCTCCGCAAAAAAGCTTGTAAAAGAGCTTTCCAAAGGAATGCAGATGAAGCTTATGCTTGCCTGTGCATTGTCCTATAATGCAAAGCTGCTTATCCTTGACGAGCCTACCAGCGGACTTGACCCTGTTTCCCGTGATGAGCTGCTGGAATATCTTAATGCATATATCAGCGACGGCGAACACAGCGTGCTTTTTTCCACACATATCACAAGCGACCTGCAGCGCTCTGCGGACTATATCACCTACATCACCGACGGGGAAATGTTTTTCTCAGGCGGCAAGGACGAATTTACCGAAATGTTCCGCATAGCAAAGGGCGGAACCGACGAGCTTACCCCTCTGCTTACCGAAAAGGCTTTGGGAATAAGGAAATATTCCCTGGGCTTTGAGGCGCTGGTAAAAACCGAAAGCCTGTACGAGCTTCCCGGCCTCCACACCGAGCCTGCCTCAATTGACGATATTATAATATTCACCGCAAAAAGGAGTGAAAATATATGAGCAATATCCGTAAATGCGCTGCCATGGATCTTTCCCTGGTGCGCCCTTATGTCAAGACCGTCTTATTTTTTGTATTGATAATGCCCGCAGCCTTTGCCGCTATCAACCGTTCCCTTTTAATGGGAGTATCTTTCTGCGCCTGCTTTATGGCAATGACCTCGGGCTATACATTTTCGATATCGGAGAAAAATGCAATGGAAAGGCTCTACGGCATTTTGCCCGTCCGCCGCACTGAAATGGTTTTCGGCAGGTATCTTTTTGTTGCCCTTACGGGGCTTGCCGCCATTGCTTTCTCACTGATCGTCCACCCATTGCTGCTGACCCTTCTCGGAGAACACATTTCCGCTGCGGATATTGTAGATGCCGCCGCCTTCGGGCTGCTCATGTTTTCCATATATACGGTTTTTCAGCTTCCCGGCTACTTTAAATACGGATCCGTTAAAGGCAGGCTTTTTATGTATATCCCCACAGGCGGCATTCTGATAATTCTTCTGATAGTCCATAAGTTTTTGAAAATAACGGGGTCTCCCGATCTTTCGGAAGATGTAAGCGCCCTGCCGCTGCCCGCTTCGTTTATTCTGCTGCTGATTTCAATAGCGCTCTCCGCAGTGATATATGCCGTTTCCATAGCGGTCTCCGTAAAGATCGTAAACAGGAAAGAGATGTGAACGGAATAAAATATCCTCTTTTCGGCGGAACAATAAAAGGTATCTCTTACGATGCCTTTTATTGTTCCGCCAGTTTTTTTATTCCGCCCCTTTCGTCATATCTCATAAAATCCCGATATAAAAGTATCTCCCCGAATATTTCATTAAAAATCAAAAGAATATCACTTCAAATATTGACAAAAATCCCGAATTGTGTTAGAATATGAAAAGAGAGATATAAACCGAGGCAAAGCGGTCGCAGAGTGCAGAAATATAAAGCGCACCGCATTATTGTGCAACTTGAGAAATGAGAAAGGATCTGATCATAAAATGAAGTGTCAGAAATGCGGCACCGAGTGTCCCGACGGAAATTTGTTCTGCGAAGCTTGCGGGGCAGAACTGGAGACCCCCGTACTCCCCGACAATATAGATGAAAAGGGTCGTGTTAAAAAGGTAAAACGCCCCCGCCCGGCAAACCCCCCAAAAGCTGTCGCTTATTCACATAACCGACGCCACGCG